>CAXMLT010000401.1:0-1699 GCA_964194245.1 uncultured Hyphomicrobium sp. | reverse complement strand
TGCAGCATGTCGCCGAGCGCTGCCGCGGAGAGATTGGCCAGCAATTGCTGCTCCTGCTCGGGCAACTCGTTGATGCCGTTCGGCAGCAGCGTGATCGAGATCGGCCGCCCCGATGCGCGACCCGGTGTGTAGACGGCCACGTCGATGGAGTCGGCGAGCCTCTCGCGCTCGCCGCGCCGTTCGCTGAATTCGCCCTCGAGCGCGCGCCAGACATCCGGATTGGCGTAGGAGCAGAGGTCACCCTTGCGGTCGATCAGCACCGCCGGCGTGCCCTTCAAAAGCAGCTGCTCGATAATGCACAGGGCCAAAGTCGTCTTGCCGGAGCCCGAGCCGCCGAGCACGGCGGCATGGCGCTTGAGCACGTCCTTGTTGAGGGTCACGGCCCGCGAGGCACCGGTGAGTTCACGGCCGGCGAGGATGCCGGCCTGGGGGCCGCCGTTCTCGTCGAGGATGACGGAGAGCGGCAGCTCGTCCTCTTCGGGCACGGCCTCGGCGCTGTCGTTCACATGCGCCGATTCGACATTCGCCGGTTCGTGGTGGGCACCGTTGCCATTGGCGCCGTTGGCCTTGCGCCGCACGCCGCCCTTGCCGTCGGAGGCGTCCGCCACCGCTGGCTTTGCCACGCCATAGCCGAGGAGGTCGAGCCGCAGCAGTTGGGCGAGCGGCGCAAGCTTAGAGAGAAGCTTCGCCTGCGCGAACCAGGCAAGGAAACCCGGGTCGTTGCGATGATGGTTGAAGAACTCGCGCACCATCATCATGCGCTCCCACCCGGGGATGGGCACGAGGAACTGGCGTCCGCCCCCATCGCGGAACTTGCGGAATGCCTGCGCCGTCTGGTTCTTGCGGTTGGGCGGGAAGTCGGACGCGCGCAGCATGAAGCAGCTCTTGCCGTCCATGGCGGATAGCACCTTGTCGAGCTGGCGCTTGAGCCCGCCACCCTGCGTCGGACGGTTGCACAGGAATACGCGCGCATCCGAGGCAAGGCCGTTCTTGTGCTTGAGGCGCAGGTCGAGGACGGGGACATCCTCGTTGAGCTGTTGGCGTAGCGCGGTGATCTCGATGGCGCCGGGCCATTCCTCTCGGGCCACGAGAAGCGCGCCGGACAGGATATCGAGCAGCTCGCCCTCGTCGGACGGGATCTCGGCTTCCGACGCGTTTTGGAACCTCTCCCACATCTCGCGGTAGTCGACCTCGGCCGGAGCCTCGGGCTGATCCCCGGGAAAGCCCAAGCCGAGAGCGGCCGCAAGCCGCGATACGAAACTGCCGCGCTCCTCCTCGGCGTGCTCAGGCTCCTCGGTCGCGATGCCGGTCTTGGAGCGCAGGCGCGTATAGGCGTGCTCGAGCAGGCGGCGCGTCGAAAGGCCGGCGAACTCCTCATAGAACTGCGGGCCGAAATAAGCGGCCGGATCGGAGTAGCCCGTGCCTGCAGACGCGGCCATGTGCTGGAGGCGTTTGGAAATGATGAGGCGCGCTTCCTCCGGCGTGCGGCTTGCCAAGAGCGCGACAGGGCCGGCCTTTTCGATGCGGTCGATGTAGGACTGGGCGAGCACACCGCGCACCTGGCCGTAGAAGTCCTCCAGGCAGGAGATGATGAGGATGGCGTTGGTCAGACGGTTGGCGATCTGGATGAGGTCGCGCACGGCGCGCTGGAAGCGCTCCTCGGCATCGTTGAAGAAGCGCAGGTCCTCGACCTGGTCGA
>CAXMLT010000400.1:0-3929 GCA_964194245.1 uncultured Hyphomicrobium sp. | reverse complement strand
CCCTGCCAGCCGATGCCGGCGGCTGCCGCGAGCGGCTTCTCCATGATCGGCGCGGTATCGACGAAGACCTTCACCTCGGCGCCGGTCCTCATCGCGAGCGAGCCCGCGAGCTGCTTCAGCTTGGCCTTGAGGATGTCGTGGTAGTCCTTGCCCTGCGCATAGACCGAGATGACGCCGCGCGTCGGATCATTGAGCGCCTCCAGCGGATCGCTCTGCAGCGCGTAGCTCATGCCCAGCATGACGACTGAGCGTGCGTCGGGCCAGAGCGTGCGCGGATGCCCACGCCGCTCGGCCGTCGCTGCGAGCCACGCCATGTCGCCGTGGCGGCCGGCGTCGAGAAACTCGACGAGGTGGCGCTCGGCGTCGCCGATGGCGTCGGGCGTCGTCACGCGCAGCGACGCAAAGCCGAGCGCCAGCGCTTCCGTTCGCAGCGTCTCCTTGAGGTCCGCTGTCACTGCGCAGCCCTCGCGGTTAGAAATCGAGATCCGCGTAGTGCGCCGACGCGATCGTCCCCGGCACGCGGTCGGCCAGCAGCGTGCGGAACGCGCGCCGCGACTTCAGGCGTGCGTACCACAGCTTGGCAACCTCGAACTCGTCCCACGGGACCTCGCCCAGATAATCGGCGGTCGACAGGTGCGCGGCCGCCGCGAGATCGGCGAACGACAGGTCGTCGCCGGCGAGCCAGCGGCGCTGGTGCGCCAGGTGGCTCACGTAGCTCATATGGTAGCGCAGGTTAGCCTTGATGGCGCGCAGGATGTCGGCCGCCGGCGTCGGATCGGCACCGGGCACTAGGCGGGCGTAAACCTTCTCGTGCAGGAGCTCGTGGGAGACCTCGCGGTTGAACTTGCCGTTGAACCAGTCGACGAGCCGGCGCACCTCGGCGCGGGCTTCGCGCGAGCCGGGGAAAAGCTTAAGCGCCGGCTCCTCGTGCTCATCGTCCTCCACGGCCGGTGGCGCTTCGGCGAGGTACTCTGAGATGGCGTAGGCGCCCGAGAGCGCCGTGCCATCCTCGAGCTGCAATACGGGAAGCTCGCCCGCGGGGTTGAGCGCCAGAAACTCGGGGCGCCACTCCCACGGGCGCTCCTCCACCAGCTCGGCCTCGAGCCCAAGCTCGGCGAGCGCCAGGCGGATGGCGCGCGAGAACGGGCAGAGCCGGAAGTGCGTCAGCTTGTGCATGGGCTAGACCTCGGGTTCGGGAGCGCGATTCGTCAAGGCTCGAGCCTCCCCAAGGGCCGTTAAGTCAGTGCGTTGCTGTGGCGCGGATGTGGCACCGCGGGGAGGCAAATTCTGCTAATCCTCGCCGTCCGCCGAAGCTTCTGCGCAAATCCCATCCCGCCTCGAGGTGCCGTCCATGCCGATCTGGCAAGTCATCCTGCTCGGGCTCATCGAGGGCGTGACGGAGTTCCTGCCTGTATCTTCGACCGGGCACCTGCTCTTGACCGAGCACTTCCTCGGCATCTGCAATTCCGGCAAGACGTTTGAGGTGCTGATCCAGCTCGGCGCCATCCTGGCGATCCTCAGCGTCTATGCGGCAAAGCTCATCAACATCGCGGTGGCGCTCCCCTATGACGAACGCGCGCGCCGCTTCGTCCTCGGCATCTTGCTAGCCTTCCTGCCCGCGGCCGCGGTCGGCGCCGGGGCACACGACTTCATCAAGGGCATCCTCTACGAGAGCCCGATGCTCATCTCCGTCATGCTCGTGCTCGGCGGCATCATCCTACTCATCATTGATCGCCTGCCGCTCACCGTGCGCTACACCGACGTGATGGACTATCCGCCCTCGCTCGCCTTCAAGATCGGCCTGTTCCAGTGCCTGGCGCTGGTGCCGGGCGTGTCGCGCTCGGGCGCGACCATCGTCGGGGCCATGCTGTTTGGGACCGACAAGCGCTCGGCCGCCGAGTTCACGTTCTTCCTCGCCATGCCGACCATGGCGGGAGCCTTCGCCTACGACCTCTACAAGAACTGGTCGATCCTCAAGCCCGAAGATATTACCAACATCGCGCTGGGCTTCGTCGTCGCCTTCATCTCGGCGGTGTTCGTCGTGCGCTACCTGCTCGACTACGTGAGCCGGCACGGCTTCGCGCTGTTCGGCTGGTGGCGCATCATCGTCGGCGGCGTTGCGATCGGCGCGCTGCTCGTGCTCGGACAATCGAGCGTGTGCCCGGCCTGAGCCAGAGCCTCAAGCGTCAGACTTTCAGGCGGCGTGCGACGGCACCATCAGGGTGAGCGCCGAGCGCAGCGCCGGCACGTCGGACGCGCCGCGCAGCGCATCCAGCACCGACGGCAGCCGCACCACGCGCGAGATCGAGGCGAGCGCCTTCAGGTGATCGCCACCCGCGTGATCGGGGGCGAGCAAGAGGAAGATCAGGTCGACCGGCTCGTTGTCGTGGGACTCGTAGTCGATTGGCTGATCGAGCCGCGCGAACAGACAGAAGATGCGCTTGAGGCCCGCGAGCTTCACGTGCGGGATCGCGATACCGCGGCCGAGCCCGGTGGAGCCGAGCCGCTCGCGTTGCAAAAGCGTGTTGAAGACCTCGCGCGCGTCGAGCCCGGTGCGCTCCGCGGCAATGCCGGACAGCTCCTGCAGGGCGTGCTTTTTGCTCGTCGCCTGAAGCGAGGCGATGATGCCGTCCTGGGCCAGCAGATCACAGAGATCCATCGAAAACTCCCATCCCACCCTGTTTCGGCCCACCCTGTTTCGGCGCCTCTGATGCCGCGCTTAGCGCGAGCCGCGCCGGGAAGTCTGCCGCTACTTTAGCACCAATGAGCTTCTAAACTTTTGTCGTCCCGACAGATTCGGCAAGGGCCAAGACAAGCCAGCCATCCCCATCCCTCACGTGAGAAACCAAAAAAATGGCATCGACAAGGTCAAGCTGCACAACAAACTTGCACAACCCAAGCCCACCTAGGACCTACGCGACCTATAGGAGAAGATACCGTCGTCTCCAGGGTTGGCACCGCGGAGCCCCCTCGAGGCCCGTCAGACCCCTCTAGGTGGCGATAACTCGGCCGACCGTCGCCCCGTTCCCTCCGCGCTGCAAGTCGAAAACGGCCCCGCGCCGCTCCCCGATTCTGGCTCCCCCGAGCTAGGAGCGCTGCAAAAACAGGGCCATAGCGGGCCCCTGTCACAGATTGACATAAGAGTTGAGTGATTCGGTGTCGGTGTCCCCAACCCCCTCGAATTTGGCATCCGGGGCTCGTCGCCCGGATCAATGCGGCCGCTCGACCCGCTCCGTGAGGCGCTTGTCGCGCCGGCGCTGCACGGAGGAGGGGATACGCATCGCCTCGCGGTACTTGGCGACCGTGCGGCGGGCGATGTCGATGCCGTCGGTCTTGAGCTTTTCCACGATCTTGTCGTCGGAGAGCACGGTCGCCGGCGTCTCGCCGTCGATCATCTGCTTGATGCGGTGGCGCACGGCCTCCGACGAATGCGCCTCTCCGTCCTCGTTCGAGGCGATGGCGGAGGTGAAGAAATATTTCAGCTCGAAGATGCCGCGCGGGGTGGCGATGTATTTGTTGGAGGTGACGCGCGAGACGGTCGATTCATGCATGGAGATGGCGTCCGCGACCGTGCGCAGGTTGAGCGGGCGCAGGTGCTGGACGCCGTGCGTGAAGAACCCGTCCTGCTGGCGCACGATCTCCTCCGCCACCCGCAGGATCGTGCGCGCGCGCTGGTCGAGGCTTTTCACGAGCCAGTTGGCGGTCTGCAGGCATTCGAGCAGGTAGTTGCGGTCCTTCGCCGAGCCGCCACCCTTGGGCACGCAGGTGAGGTAGGTGCGGTTGACCAGCACGCGCGGGAGCGTGTCGCTGTTGAGCTCGATGATCCAGCTTCCGTCGGGCGCCTGCCTCACGAGCACGTCAGGCACCACAGGCTGCATCTGCACGGAGCCGTACTTGAGGCCCGGCTTGGGATTGAGCCGCTTGATCTC
>CAXMLT010000399.1:0-1660 GCA_964194245.1 uncultured Hyphomicrobium sp. | reverse complement strand
ATTCCTACCAACTCCGCGACGGCACCCGATGCTCAGGCGCAGCGCACAGTTCTCACTCCCACGGGGACAAACTGATCCGCGCAGACATTTTGAAAACACTCGCTACACATTCAAGGAGGATCAGATGAATTGGGATCGCGTTCAAGGCGATTGGAAACAGTTCTCGGGCAAGGTGAAGCAGAAGTGGGGTCAGCTTACCAATGACGACCTCGCTCAGATCAATGGCAATCGTGAGCAGCTCGAAGGCAAAATTCAATCCCGCTACGGCTTGGCCAAGGACAAAGTGAAAGCCGATGTCGAATCCTGGGTGAATGGCCTAAAGTAAGACGTCTCAGCAGTGTCAGGAGACCCGCCGGAGAGATCCGAGCGGGGCTTTCGCAATCGGCTTAATATGGGCGATCAGCATTACACACAGGGAGCGCGCGCGCCTGTCCGACGCTGGAGTGATGCGGCGAGGCCTTTCTTGGCGGTCTCGATCCTGGCCAGGACATCGCCTCCCAGAACACACGGGGAGCCCCGGATTCCAACTCGAATCTCTGAGCAGACTCTCTATCGTCAGATGGTCCGATGCGAACGGATATGGTGCCGTTCTCCATCATGGCCTCGCAGAGCTGCTGATAGTGCACGAGCGTCCGTGCCGGTGGTCAAGCCGTGAGCGATCATCGTGGTAGCATTACAGCGACATGTCTGGGCTCCCGGCTGGGTCCGTAGGGTGCGCCGCGCTTGCCGCGGCGGTCGGCAGCAGTGGCGCAGCGCAGCCAGCGGCAATGCCGACGGCGCCGACTAGGCCTCTCTCCATGACTTTGAGAGCGCATGCGCGACTGCTAGGTCCGATTACCGCTGTTTTCGGGGACGCTGCTTCAATACCCCAAAGTCCCCGGACTGGGCGCCCTCCGTTGAAACCTCGCCCATCAGGGGCCACGACATTTGAGAGTTTCCTGGCTCTTGGTCCTCAAACTTCCCCGGCGCGGCCCACAGGCGCGGGGGCCTTTCCAGTGACGCGCAATTGACCATGCTCCCTCGATATGCGCTCAGGCACAACCAACACAGCGACGACCTCAAGAACCAAGGCGCAGATGAGCCTGTTGTTCCCGCCATCAAGGGCACGCCGCAAGGTGGACGACATCGCACGCGCCATCGAACGGGAGCGGCTGCCGGTTGTCCGGCTTCTCGCTGGCGTTTTGACGCGGCAATCGAGGCGTGCGCTTCGTCATAGCCCCGACTGCAGCCGACGGAACACGTTCCGCCGCACGCGCGCGGGGTTTGAAAGCCAGGTGGCGCCGGGCTCGATCTCAGAAACCCAAACCCGCTTGCTGTCGCCCACACCGGGGATGGTGTTTTGACGCGGCGCCCCCAGGACTTGTGGTTCCTCGTGACGATCTATTCGCTCCCCATCTCAGTCCTCGGCGCCGGTCCGCAGCTTCTGGATCCACGTACCGGCCTTCTCAATGGCGGAGGTCAGCGAGGCGCCGGGCTCCACCTTGGAGACGGCGTCGACAAGGCGCTCCAACGACGACGTTAGCGGAACGCTGTTCGCCGCACGCAGGGCCGAGTTCTGCATGTTGTGGGCGAAATCATAGAGGTCGGCACGCGTGACCCCCGGCATCGAAGGCATCGACGGCATCCAGGCATCCCAGCGGGAGACAGGAGCGCGGCGGCC
>CAXMLT010000398.1:0-6020 GCA_964194245.1 uncultured Hyphomicrobium sp. | reverse complement strand
GAGCCGCTTTAGGAGCTTGATCAACTTGGGGTGGCCCCAGGCGCGGTTGCGCGAGGGACGCATGGTCTGCCAGTCGTCGCCGGCGTCGGCGAGCTGCACGCCGCCGGCGAGGCAACCCTTGGAGTAGAAGCCGATGGCGCGCGCGGCCAGCGGGGACGGTGTCTTGACGGCGCCGAACAGCGTCTTTGCCAGCACGACCGGCTTCTTTTCCTTCTTGCCGTTCTTGGCCGACTTCCCGTCCTTGGAGTCCTTGGCGTCGGCCGCGTCCTTGGCGTCCTTGGCTGCATCCGGCGCTGGCGTGGCGTCAGGCCCAGGCGCAGGCGTCGTTGCGGCGGCCTTCTGCGCGGGAGCGGGTGCCGGAACCGGTATGGGTGTCTTGACCGCGGGATCGGCCGCCTGCACGGCCCCGGCGGCGATCAAGGCAAAGAACGGCAAGGCGACGATCGGACAAAGGAGTTGGCGGCGCATTCCGCTCCTCATCGCATGGCAATTCAGTGCGGATACTATGCCTATTCGTCCAAAAAGCGACCCCCGGTTTATGGCTAACGGGCAACACTTGTCTATGACAAATACAGCAACCGGTAGCGGTCCTTGGCACCGTTCGCGATGCGGTTCCCGGGCAAGAAATGCACGGAGAGAATCCTTTTGGCGTCAATGCCCCGCGAGGTCAGGACGTCGTTCAAGGCCAAGAGATTCGCGTCCGCCTCCACCTCGAGGCTCTTGATGCGGCCGTGCGTCACTTTCTGGTCCATGGTGGAATCTCCTTCCATCGAGTCTGAGGCGCAAAAGCAATTGGGCACCCCGGTGCGATTCGGCGCGCGCCCCGGAGTGCCCTGCGGCGAGGTCGAGACGGGCTCTACTCCGCCGCAACGCTTGTGGGCACATCGCTGGCCGAAAGGCCCATGCGCGTCGCCACCCCGATCCCGTAGTCGGGATCGACGCGATAGAAGAGGGCGACCTGGCGCTTCACGATGTCGACGGGCACGCCCTGCATGGCCGCCCCCACATTGTCCATCAGCCGCTCACGCTCGGCGTGGCTCAAGAGCCGGAAGAGCGCGCGCGGCTGGCTGTAGTCGTCGTTGCCCACGCGGTGATTGTAACGGTCCGCGTCGCCGGAGATCTTGAGTGGTGGCTCGCGCAGAGCCTCCGATTGCGCCGGCCCGTTGAACGAGTTGGGCTCGTAGTAGGCATCGGGATTGCCGGTGTCGTTGCGAAAGAACCGCATCGGACCATCCTTGTGGTAGTGGTGCACGGGGCGGCGCGGCGCGTTGACGGGCAGCGCCTCGTAGTGCGTGCCAAGCCGGTAGCGGTGCCGTCCGCGTAGGAGAAGATGCGCGCCTGCAGCATCTTGTCGGGCGAGAAGCCGATGCCGGGCACGATGTTCGACGGCGCGAAGGCCGCCTGCTCGATCTCGGCGAAATAGTTATCCGGATTGCGATTTAGCTCGAGCACGCCAACGTCGATTAGCGGATAGTCGGCGTGCGGCCACACCTTGGTGAGATCGAACGGATTGTACAGAGTCTTCTCCGCATCCGTCTCGGGCATGATCTGCACCTGCAGCTTCCAGCGCGGGAAGTCGCCCTTCTCGATCGAGCCGAACAGGTCCTCCTGCGTCGACTCGCGCGTGCGCCCGACGACGACCGCGGCCTCGGCGTTGGTCCAGTGCTTGTGGCCCTGCATGGTCTTGAAGTGGAACTTCACCCAGAAGCGCTCGTTGGCGGCGTTCAGCAGCGCGTAGGTGTGCGACCCGTAGCCGTTCATGTTGCGCACGGTTTGCGGCAGGCCGCGGTCCGACATCAGGATCGTGACCTGATGCAGGCTCTCCGGCGACAGCGACCAGAAATCCCACATCGCGGTCGGCGAGCGCATGTTGGTTTTGGGATGCCGCTTCTGGGTGTGGATGAAGTCGGGGAACTTGTAGGGGTCGCGGACGAAAAACACGGGCGTGTTGTTCCCGACGAGGTCCCAGTTGCCGTCCGGCGTGTAGAACTTCAAAGCGAAGCCGCGCACGTCGCGCTCGGCATCCGCCGCGCCGAGCTCGCCGGCGACGGTGGAGAAGCGCGCCAGCATGTCGGTCTTGGCGCCGGGCTGCAGCACCTTCGCCTCGGTGTACTTGGAGATGTCGCCGGTGATGGTCAGCGTGCCGAAGGCACCCCAGCCCTTAGCGTGCACGGGACGCTCGGGGATTCGCTCGCGGTTCTGGTGGGCGAGCTTCTCGACCAGCTGATAGTCCTGCAGAAGGACGGGGCCGCGCTCGCCCGCGGTGATCGAGTTCTGGTTGTCGGCGATCGGTGCGCCCGCCGTGGTGGTCATGATCGGCTTGTCGGTCATCACTCTCTCCTCTGCCCTGGGGGAGCTAAAGGAGGAGGATCGATAGGATCAAATACGAGTTGACGCTCGTTACGATAGGATTATCCTATCGGGTGCATGGTCACCCTCCGCCAGCTTCGCTATTTCCTGGCCGTCGCACGTCACGGCCACTTCGGCCGCGCGGCCGAGGAGTGCAACGTGTCGCAACCCTCGCTCTCGGCGCAGATCCAGGCGCTCGAGGCGATGCTCGGGGTCCAGCTGATCGAGCGCAAGCGCAGCGGCATCGCGCTTACCGAGATGGGCAAGACCGCGGAGCGCCGGGCGCACGACATCGTCACCGGCGCGCTCGATCTCGTGGACTACACCCGCCACCAGGCGTCGGTGCTGACCGGCCCGTTGAACCTCGGGGTCATCCCCTCCATCGCGCCCTATCTCTTGCCCAAGGCGCTGGCCCAGTTGCAGAAGCGGTTTCCCGGGCTGCAACTCAAACTGCGCGAGACGCTGACCGATACGCTAGTGAAGGAGGTGAGCGCCGGGCGGCTCGACGTCGCGCTCATATCGCTGCCGATCTTCCGGCCGGGGCTCGAGCGCATCCGCCTATTCGATGAGGCCTTCGTGCTGCTGGCGCCGGCTGCCAAGGCGGCCGAGCTGCGCACGCCGGCGCAACGCAATCTGGCGCTCGCAAGCGGTGATCTCCTGCTGCTCGAGGAGGGACATTGCATGCGCGACCAGGCCCTGACCTTCTGCCGCGGCCTCGGCGCCGATAGCTGGCGTCAGTACGGAGCCTCGAGCCTCTCTACCATCACGCAGATGGTGGCCAATGGATATGGCACGACGCTGCTTCCCGAGATGGCGGTTCCGACCGAGATACACCCCGGCGCGCCCGTGGCCGTGTTCCGTCTCGACGAGCCGCAGCCGCGGCGCACCGTGGGGCTCGTCTGGCGCAAGACCTCGGCGCGCAAGCGCGATTTCGTGGAGCTCGGCCGCGTACTGACGGAGGCGGCGTGCGAAACGCTTGCCGAGGCGACGACGCTCATCAACAGCGCCGGTAAATCCGCGGCTGAAGCCGCGATGCGGCAATGACCGACGTGCTGAATGAGGGCCCGCTGGCGGCGCAAATCCACCTCTTGCTAGCGCACGGGGCCGGCGCGCCGATGACGAGCCCCTTCATGGAAAAGATCGCGGGCCTGCTCATCGAGCGCGGCTTGGGCGTCTCGCGCTTTGAGTTCGCCTACATGGCGGGGCGGCGCGAGGATGGTAAGCGCCGCCCGCCGCCGAAGGCCGAGCGCCTCGTCGATGAATACAAGTCCGCGGTGACGGCCGTGCGCGAGAAGCTAAAACCCGGGGTCAAGCTGCTGATCGGCGGCAAATCGATGGGCGGCCGCGTCGCCAGCCTGGTTGCCGACGAGCTCTATGGAGAGAAGCAGATCTCCGGCCTCGTCTGCCTCGGCTATCCCTTCCATCCGCCGGGCAAGCCGGAGGCGCTGCGCACCGCCCATCTCGAGCATCTGCGCACGCCCGCGCTCATCGTGCAGGGCGAGCGCGATCCGTTCGGGAGCCGGGCCGAGGTCGAGGCCCTGAAGCTCTCGCCCGCGATAGGCTTTGCATGGGCCGGCGACGGCGATCACGACCTCGGGCCGCGCGGCGGCAGCGGGTTCACGCGCGCGGGCAACCTCGCCGCGGCGGCCGACGCGATCGCGGCATTCGCAACGGCGTTGCCGAAGAGCAAATAGAAAGGGCCCGCGGCGATCCCGCGAGCCCTTGTCGTGCAGCGGGCTTTGGCAGGCGCGTCAGTCCTTGCCGGCCTTGTCGCCAATCTTGCCTTTGATGCTGGCGATGCCGTCCTTGAAGATGCCGTCGATAGTGGAGCGCGCGTCCTTGTCGTCCTTGCCGTCGGCGGCGTCGTAGGTCGCGGCCCACACGACGTTGACCTCGTCCTGGTCGTCGTCGTCGGGCGTGACCGAGAACTGCGCCTCGTAGTTCTTGACCGGCAGCGGGCTTTCGACGATCGCGTAGCGGTACGTCAGGTCGCCCTTGCTGACGAGCTTCTCCTTGATCTTGCCGCCGTCGCCCAGCGTCAGCGTGCGATAGACGTCGTCGCCCTCCTTCGTCTCCTCGCATTTCTTGACGGCCGGGTGCCATTCGGCAATCGCGCACCAGCCGCCGAAGCGGTCCCACAGCGCCTTCGATTCCTCGCCGACCTTCTTGGGGTCGACCTTGACCTCGAGCTTCTTGCCGGAGGCGAGGCTCGCCGCATCGGCGGCACTCCCCCACGCGGCAAGCGCGCAGGACACGAGAACAGCGGTGCAGATTGACTTCATGGTTTCCCTCCCTAAGGATTTTTTTGCGATTTGTGCTGCGTAGCTACGGTTCGGCGCGGCGTGATATATGGTAGCCTGTGGCTTGCGGCAATTGCGAGGTCTTTCCTCTCCCGCTTCGCTCGCGAATTCTTCCTTGACCGCGACGACGATTGGTCCCGCTTCCATCGCGCGGGGTCTCGCACTAGTTTGCGCCACGCGAACGCCCGATCTGCCAAAGCGAGTCCGCGCCAAGCCTCCTCGATCCTCGTGAAAGCCGCAATGAACACGACCACCGAAGCTGACCCATTCGCCGCACTCGCCGACGCCAGAGCCTGGCCGTTCGAGGAGGCGCGCCGGCTGATCGCGCGCCTCGACGAGCTCAAGGGCGGCAAGGACAAGACCGTCATCTTCGAGACCGGCTATGGGCCATCGGGGCTGCCGCACATCGGCACCTTCGGCGAGGTAGCGCGCACGAGCATGGTACGGCACGCCTTCGAGGTGCTCACCGAAGGCAAGCGGGCAACCCGCCTCATCTGCTTCTCCGACGACATGGACGGCCTGCGCAAGGTGCCAGGCAATGTGCCCAACCAGGAGATGCTGCAGGGCTATCTCAACAAGCCGCTGACGCGCGTGCCCGATCCGTTCGGCAAGTTCGAGAGCTTCGCCCACCACAACAACGCGATGCTGCGCGACTTCCTCGACCGCTTCGGCTTCGCCTACGAGTTCATGTCGGCGACAGAGGCCTACACCTCGGGCGTCTTCGACGAGACGCTCATGCAAATGCTCAAGGTCTACGACAAGGTGATGGACATCATCTTGCCGACGCTGGGGCCGGAGCGGCGCGCGACATACTCGCCGTTCCTGCCGGTTTGCCCGCGCACGGGCCGCGTGCTGCAGGTGCCGATGATCGAGCGTCACCCAAAGAAGGGCACCGTCGTCTACCTCGACCCGGAGACCGGCGAGAAGGTCGAAACGCTCGTGACGGGCGGCCGCGTCAAGTGCCAGTGGAAGGCCGACTGGGCCATGCGCTGGAGCGCGCTCGGCGTCGACTACGAGATGTGTGGCAAGGACCTGATCGATTCGGTGACGCTGTCCTCGAAGATCTGCCGCGCGCTCGGCGGGGTGCCGCCTGAGAACTTCATCTACGAGCTGTTCCTCGACGAGGCAGGCGGGAAGATCTCGAAGTCGAAGGGCAACGGCCTCACCGTCGACGAGTGGCTGACCTACGCCTCGCCGGAGAGCCTGTCGCTGTTCATGTACCAGAAGCCCAAGGCGGCCAAGAAGCTGTTCTTCGACGTGATCCCGAAGACGGTCGACGAGTACCTGGCCTACCTCGCCAAGTACCCGTCCGAGGAGCCGAAGGCGAAACTCGAGAACCCGATCTGGCACATTCACGCCGGTGCGCCGCCG
>CAXMLT010000397.1:0-3367 GCA_964194245.1 uncultured Hyphomicrobium sp. | reverse complement strand
CCTGCCGCTCGTAGAACGCGATCCGGTCGTGGTCGGTCATGGTCGATGCACCGAGCCGGCTGCGCGTCCGACTACGGCGCGTTGATCGCCAGCGCCCGGTACAATATCGGAAACTCGGCCATGGCGTTCAGCAGCTCGTGTGCGTAGGCGATGCCCGAGGTCGGGGCCAGCTCCATCGTGCCCAAGGCGCCCATGACGATGTGCCCGATAAATAGCGTCGCATGCCGCACGCTGAGCGGCCTCTGGTCCGGCGGCAGCGTAGGCTCGGGCGCGGGCTCGGGCACAGCGCGATAGTCATGGCGGCGCAGCGGCCGCGTGAGCCGCTTCCAGACCGCCAGCGGGCTCGCGATCTTGCGCGGAGCCGCGGTCTGCGGTGGAGGCGCGGGCGGCGGCACGGTCACGGCGGTCGGCGCGTCCAAGGAGGCTGATCTTGTCGCGTCACGTTGCTCGAACCGCGCCTTGCACGGTTGCGCGACGACCTCGCAGCGGTACATCACGCGGCCGAGGAACGAGCCGATGGAGACGCGGCTGCAGCGGCTTCCCACCCGGGCGGCGTGGCTCATGTCGACGAAGATCTCGCCGTGGTCGTAGCGCACGCGCTCCATCCAGTCCTTGCGCGCGGCGTCGAGCGCCCCTTTGAGGCCGACCCATTGCTTGCCGAGACCGCTGACGGGCGGAAGGCAACGGCCGCGGTCGTCGTCGCCGCCGTCCCGCTCGGCCAACGCGTCGGGGCTGCGGAAGTATTTCACGCTCGATGGGCGCTGATGCTGCTGCACGTCGTGCGTCTTCGCCGCCGACCGATCGAGGTCACGGCCACTCGCGGGCGCGATGAGCGCGGCAGTCACGGCGAGCGTGAGGGCGAGGCGCGTGGGCTGTCTCCCGCTGATCGGAGCAGAGGCAACTCTACCGGCCTCTAGGTAGCCTGATTCGCGCCCGAATCGCCCTGTTGGGCCCTATCCAGGCGGGCAAAACCCCGAGAAACTCGGGACGAACCGCGACAGGCGCGCTGCACTCAGTCGCGACTGGCATCAGGGCGCGGCAATCAATCCGTTCACGAGCACGAGGATGGCAAGCGCCAGCAGAACGGCGCCGGCCACGGTCACCGTTGTGCCGACCGAAGCCTTATTCGGCTCGCCCACGAGCATGTGGATGAAAAAGCCGCCCGACTGCGCCAGGATGCCGACGACGAGGATCAAACACGCAGCGTGTTTGACCGTGAGTGGAAGGGCGGTCTGGTCCAGGAACGTGTAGTAAAGCAGCGACATCAGCAGCAGGACGCCGGCGTGGGCGTGACCAGCCCGGAACCAGGTTAGCTGGAACGGCGTCAGCACGTTTCCCCGATTGTTGAGATGGAGGAGCGAGTAGCCGCCGTACATCACGGTCGGCAACGCAATCCACGCCAAGATGATCCACACGCGAAGCCCGCTCATGCGAGTGCTCTCCGGTTGCGTTCACTCCTCGTTGGGCTGTTGGAGACAAGCCCAATGAAGGCGGGACGACATCACCGCGGCACGCGGATGACGACCTCGGTATGCACGAGCCCCGGATAGGCGCTCTTCAAGGCCGCACCGGCAAACCACAGCATCACGCCCAGAATAATCAGCGCGGGGATCGCGGCGAACACCGCCTTGATGAAAAACCGCATCAGCGAAAAGAACGGCACGTCAAAGCCGGTCACGACGCCGCCGCCCGCGGCGGCAAACTCGCCCGCATGCGCCGCCCGGTCGTCGACCGCGGCCCGGTGGTTGCCGTCATAATCGTGCGTCAGCGTGGCGTTGCGCTTGCGCGCCTCCTCCTCGCGCTTGGCCCGCTCGCGTGCTTCCTTCTCCCGCCGCAGCGTACGCGGCAAGTCGTCGGCCTCGCCCATCATGGCGAAATTCGTATCGGCCACGCGCTACCCTCCTGACAAAGCCTCCCGCGCACGAGCGCCTTCGAGGGAAGGCGGCGTTCGGATGCTGGTCCGTTGCGCAGGCGAAACTTTCTGTTTCGCATCATCCAGATATTGCTATTTTGCGCCGGCAATTTGGCTGCGGGGAGGCGAAGTTGAACGATCTGCGGCGCTTGGTGCGCACGATACCGGACTATCCCAAGCCCGGAATCCTGTTCCGGGACGTGACGACGCTGTTTGGCGATGCCCAGGGCTTCAAAGCGGCGATCGAGGGCATGGCGGCGCCCTATCAGGGCGGCGGCGTCGACGCCGTGGCCGGGATCGAGGCGCGCGGCTTCATTCTCGGCGGGGCCATGGCCGACCGCTTAGGTTGCGGCTTCATCCCGATCCGCAAGAAGGGCAAGCTGCCGTGGAAGACCATCGGGCAGCAGTATTCGCTCGAATACGGCGTCGACATTATCGAGATCCACGAGGACGCCATCAAGCCGGGCGAGCGCATCCTGATCGTGGACGATCTCATCGCCACGGGCGGCACGGCGGAGGCGGCGGCGAAGCTGATCACGCGCTCAGGGGGGCTCGTTGCGGGCGCGGCGTTCCTCGTCGATCTGCCCGATCTGGGCGGGCTCGACCTCTTGCGCAAGCACGGCATCCGCACGCACGCGCTCATGGCCTTCGAGGGGCACTAACCCTGTTCGCGCACTCACTTTCGCCTCTCCCATCATGGCGGAGCCATGCTCTGATTGAGGGAAAGGCCTTGCGGAGAGCGAGTAAACCTTCACCTCTCCCATCGGGAGAGGTCGCGAGACCTCGCTAGAGGGCGAGCGGGTGAGGGGTTACACCGCTTGTCGAGTTGGGATCCCCCTCACCCTAACCCTCTCCCCACCGGGGAGAGGGGATTTGTTGAGCGCGACGCATGACCAGCAAACCACTTCCACCCGACAAGGTGCACACGGCGCTTCAGCGCATCGCAGCGTGGCGCGCAGCCCCGGCCGAGCCGGTCGCCTGCCCCGTCTGCGAGGCGCCGGGGCTCGCCATCCTCGACCAGTCGGCGCGACCATATGCCGAGTGGTATGCCTTGAGCTGCGCGGCCTGCGGCCTTAAAGCGACGATCAACGTTCCACTTGGCCCACCGGTCCCCGGCAGCGACGCATGAAAATCAACGGCAAGGCCTACCGCACGATCTGGCTCGCGCCCGACGGCTGGTCGGTGGAGATCATTGACCAGACGCGGCTGCCGCACGAGCTCGCGATCATTTCGCTCAAGTCGATGGAAGAGGCCGCGCGCGCGATCCTGACGATGCAGGTGCGTGGCGCGCCGCTGATCGGCGCCACCGCCGCCTACGGCCTCGCCATGGCGATCCGCGAGGATGCCTCCGACGAGGCCATCGATCAGGCCATCGAATTCCTGGCAAAGCAGCGCCCGACCGCGATCAACCTGCGCTGGGCGCTGGAGGAGATGCGGCGCGCGGTGCAGAACCTG
>CAXMLT010000396.1:0-3472 GCA_964194245.1 uncultured Hyphomicrobium sp. | reverse complement strand
CGTGTGGGCCGCGCACCCGATGGTCAAGCGCAGCGCACAATTCCTTCGACGGGAACAAACTGATCCCCGCAGACATTCTGAAAGCACTCGTTACATATTCAAGGAGGATCGAGCGATGAATTGGGACCGCGTCCAAGGCGATTGGACACAGTTCTCAGGCAAGGTGAAGCAGAAGTGGGGCCAGCTCACCGATGACGACCTCGCTCAGATAAACGGCAATCGCGAGCAGCTCGAAGGCAAGATTCAATCGCGCTACGGCTTGGCTAAGGACAAAGTGAAAGCCGATGTCGATTCCTGGGTGAACGGCCTCAAGTGAGGCCTTTCACCAATCCAAGTTTAGAAGCCCCGCAGGATCACCCGGCGGGGCTATTTCCTTAGTACCGGAGAACCATCGTCGTGCTTTTTTGCAGCGCGATGCTCATCGATTGATAGGTAAGAGTCGGAACTGGATCTCGCCCCTGTTGTTGGCCTCTAAGACGTAACAACAACATAGAGCAGGATCCCCAATGAAGAAGCTCATCATCTCGTTAGCGGCATCGCTCGCGCTCTTTAGCGCCGGAGCTATGGCTGCATCGCCATCGGCACCGGGCAAATCCAGGAGCACCGAGGGTAATCCCACCTCAACCCTCTCCCCTGGTAACCAGGCGACCTTACCTAATTCTCAAGTCGACACGACGAAGAACGGCGAGACCTCTGACCGCACGCCATCTAACCACGGTTCAAATGGCGCCGGCTCGGGCGAGGAGGGCATGGGAACAGCGGGGGTGTCGTCTTCGCAGGAGCAGGCCTACGCGGAAACCCACAAGAGCGACAAGGCGCAGGAAGACCAGCTCAAATCAGGCGGTGCCTCCAGGTAATCTCGCACTACTCCTTGGTGATCGCCCTCCGACCATTGCCGACTGGCCCCGCTGGAGCGATCCTCTGGGGCTTTTCTTTCCTGTCAGAGAGGCACCGTCAGGTTCGCGTAAGCGAAGCTCACCACGATCTCACGCCTGACGTGGTTGAAGCCGTGATCGCAGTTTGTGTCGCGTTGCTCTTCGGCCTGGCCTATCTCGCTCTCACCTGACCAACAGCGGGTTTGTCGGTACGAGACCTCAAATAAATCGCGGTCTGCCTCGCGCGCTCTAGCTCGGCGAGCAGATTGAGCGCGAGCGGCACCTGCTCAAGCACTGCCAACGCGGCGATGCGCGTCTCATCGTCCGCGGCGGCGCGCGCCCACGCGACTGCGGAGCGGGTCTGGTCGGTGTTGAGCGAGCACGGCCTGGAAACCTTCGGCGGCCCAGCGGAGCCGCGGTTCGGAGAGTTTGGCAGCCTTGTGAATGGGGCTGTCGCGGAACGCTGGTCGCTAGTGCGCGTTGAATCTGAGGAGAACCGGGTATAAAACAATGGAGGAAAGCATGAGACCTTTATTACTAGGCGTTGCCGCGTTTGCACTTACAGCCAGCAGCATTGCATTCGCCCAAGAGCGGACACCAACTCCTGAACCCAACGCTACTCCGCCGGCAAACCAGTCCGAGCCGGCTACTCCGGACATGAAGGCGACCCCGGTGCCGCTTCGGACGGACAAGATGGGTGCGGCCGATAGCACGACTAAAGCGCCGGGCGTCATTCCAGATCCGCAGTGGGTTGGCCGCTATATCTACAGCAGCGACAACAGGGAGCTCGGGAAGGTGGCTGCTGTGAAGACGAGCGGCGGCTTAAACGAAGTCGATTTTGATATGGGCGGCTTTCTTGGCCTCGGCGCCACGCGCAAACACGTGACGGCTAGTCAGATCGATAACGTTCAAGCCGATCGCATCGTCCTGCGCCTATCCAAGAGTGAGGCCGAGGCACTTCCCGCAGATAAATAGTTGTACCGCGCCATTCCGCCGCCTAAGTGCTGTCCAGCGTCATGAGCAAGGGGTTAGCTGGCCCGTGGAAAAACGAGCGCCGGATCCTCTAGAGGTTTCGGCGCTCGTAGCGTTTTTAGGAGACGTGCGCCGTCCCGCCTGCGGGGCGAGACCGAGGAGTATGGAAGAGATTGCATCATCCGCTTCGTCCTCGTCAGGAAACGGCACTCGGGAATCTGGTGTTGACCTACCGTCCTCCGTCAAGCGCTGAGCGGCAAAGCCAGGGTGGCCGGTCACTGTATCCGCCAGGGAAGTCTATGAGTTGAGCACCTAGATTGGTCGAGCTAACCGGATGCGGGGCCAAACACGCAGTATCTCCTCGACATCGAGACGCAAGGCTACGCGCTCGTGAGATGCGAGGTCGGGGTGCTCAAGCCTGAGGTGGAACTAGGACTCCGGCGTTTGCGGGGTTAGACGTTCGCGCCGGAGCCCCGGGGGGAGCCTATCCTTGCGGACAGGACTTACCCGCAACGCATTTTCGACGCTGTTGCTGCTCAGTCTGATCGCATCTGATCGAGCAGATGTGCTGTCACGTCCGCCCACCTTCCCTCGTCGATGCCTGCGGGCGCTGGCAGCAATAATGGAGCGGTGATGGCAGAACCCGAGGACGAATGCGGCATCACCGACATCGAGGTTGTGGGTGCCTTTGAGGCCTACGAAATCGAGCACAGAGATCGCTCAAGCCGCAAGCGCGGTCCGAAACATCTGAACGATAGCAGCATGGCCTTCGACATCGTTCAATGTTTGCAACCCGTCGGTGCGGTCATTGCTCATAAGAACCTGCAGGGCCGTCCGCTCAACCAACGGGAAAACATCGCGGTCGTCCATCAGTTCGCAGGCAGCGCGCCATAACGCGCCCACCGCGCAGAAACGGACGGCGGCAGGGTCCCAGACGGAACACGGATACCCTTCGCCGTCCCGCGCCATGGAACAGCGCGTCCAATGGTCCTCCGCGGCGAGGAGATGTAAAGCTCCCTCGATGATCTGATGTTGGAGGGTCATGGCCATGGCTTCACTCCTTACGCGTGCGTTTGCTACCAACCCGCTCCAAGTCCTGCTCCGCGCGCCATAAGCGAACGAGGGCGGCCTGCATCGACGAGGGCAGTGATCGCCAGTCGCCGAACTGTCTGAAGTGCCGGAACGGCCATTTCAGGATATTTGGGTTCTTGGATATCGCGACCTCACCACTCGATCAACGTTTTGCGGCTCGGCGGCTCGCTGCCTGTCGGCGTGCCGCCGGCGGTGCGCCGGTCTTCACCTTAGACTTCGTGGGCGCCTCACCGACGCTGTTGCGGAGCGCTGCCATCAGGTCGGCGACCTTGCCGCGCGGCGCAGCCTCCTCACGTGGGGCGATGATCTTCTGCCCCTTCATCTTCTTTTCGACGAGCTCGCGCATCGCCGTCGCGTAGTGGTTCTCGAACTCATCGGGCTTGAACATGCCCGACTTGCGGTTGATCAGCTCGATGGCGAGATCGACCATTTCCTTCTCGGGTTTTGCCGTCGGCACCTCGTCGAAGAAGGATGCCGCATCCCTGAGCTCGTCAGCGTAGCGCAGCATGGTCATGGACCTGTCTCTTATACAC
>CAXMLT010000395.1:0-10021 GCA_964194245.1 uncultured Hyphomicrobium sp. | reverse complement strand
TCCTTCCGGACCTGACCCGGTTGGCGAGGGATGCGTCCGCCGCCAACCTCCCGGGGGCGATTATGGGGGGTTGGGCCGCGCGTTACAACCCTCCCGCGGCGGCAGCCAACACCGTTGGCGCGCCGGCACTTCTTGCCGCGTGCGATCAGATGCAGCGGCCGCCGTCTACCTCGAGTGCGACACCCGTGATGAATGACGACGACGACTCGGCGAGGAACAGCGCCGCGTTCGCGATGTCGTATGGCTGCGACAAGCGCCCGAGCGGAATGCCGGCGATGAACTTCTTGCGGTTCTCCGGCGTATCCGGCTGCCCCATGAACTGCGTCAACATCCCCGTCTCGCCCATCACTGGATTGATGGCGTTGACGCGGATGTTCTGCGGCGCCAGCTCCACCGCCATCGACTTCGTGAGCGTGATCACGGCGCCTTTCGTGCCGTTATACCAGGTGAGGCCGGGGCGCGGGCGTACGCCGGCGGTGGAGGCGATGTTGATGATGATGCCGGCGCCGCGCCGCTCCATCTTGGGGACGGCTGCGAGCGTCGTCAGGTAGATCGACTTCACGTTGACGGCGTAGATACGGTCGAACTCGGCTTCGCCCACATCGAGCAGCGGCTGATTGCGGTGCGTGATACCCGCGTTGTTGACCACGATGTCGAGGCCGCCGAAGGCTTCGGTCGCCGCGCGTACCATGGCGTCGACATCGGCCTTCTTCGAGACGTCGCAGGAAACCTTAACGACGTTGCTGCCGTAGCCGGCGGCGAGCTCGCGCACGCCCTCGCCGTTGATGTCGGCCGCCATCACGCGCGCGCCTTCGAGCGCGAACCGCTCCGCTATCCCACGGCCGAAGCCCGACGCGGCGCCCGTCACGATCGCGACCTTGTCTTGCAGCTTGCCCGCCATCTTCTTCCTCAGCCGCCGCGGCGCCGCACCGGAATTTGTCCGCTTGCTGCGAGGCGCGCCGCCTCCGCGCGATAGGGGCTCGCCGGATAGGTGCCGAGAACCTTCTTCTCGCTGGAGAAGAACGAGAGCTCCTTCAGCGCGAGCTGCACCGGGCCATCGGTCGGATGGCCTTCGATGTCGGCGTAGAACATGGTCGCGTTGAAGGTGCCCTCGAGCTGATAGCTCTCGAGCTTGGTCATGTTGACGCCGTTGGTGGCGAAGCCGCCCAGCGCCTTGTAGAGCGCGGCCGGAATGTTGAGCACGCGGAAGATGAAGGTCGTGATGACGGGGCCATTTCCGGGCTCGGCGTCCTCGGGCTCGGCGGCGAGTACGACGAAGCGCGTCGTATTGTGCACCTCGTCCTCGATATCGCGCGCGAGGATTTCGAGGCCGTAGATCTCGGCTGCCAGCGAGGATGCGATGGCGGCGAGCGAGGGGTCCCTCGATTCGCTCACCATGCGCGCCGAGCCCGCGGTGTCGGCTTCCGGCACCGGCTTCAAGCCGAGCTCGCTCAGCTTGCGGCGGCATTGGCCCAGCGCGTGCGTATGGCTCAGCGCGCTCTTGATCGTCTTCAGGCTCGCGCCGGGACACGCCATCAACTGGTGGCGCACGCGCAGGAAGTGCTCGCCCACGATATAGAGATCGGCCTCCGGCAGCAGGTGATGAATATCGGCGACGCGGCCCGCGACCGAGTTCTCGATGGGGATCATGGCGTAGGTCGCTTCGCCCGACTTCACCGCGAGCAGCGCATCCTCGAACGTCGCGCAGGCAATCGCGTCATAACCGGGAAAGGCTTCGCGGCAGGCGAGATGCGAGTTGGCGCCCGGCTCGCCCTGATAGGCGATGCGCGGAGCCGACCCTTTGGTTTCGGCGGCTCCGCCAGGTTGCGTCGCCGCGTTCGTCTGGCGGGTGTTGCTGGGCATGGGTCTTTGATGAATGAGCCCCGTCCGCATCAGCGAGCGTCAGCGTGCGGGCGGATTGGCGCTCCCGATGAGGCGGCGCGCCCGCTCGAGATCGGCCGGAGTATCGACACCGAGCGGAACAGTGTCAACGATCTCGACGTCGATGCGCATGCCGGCTTCGAGCGCACGCAATTGCTCGAGCTTCTCACGCTGCTCGAGCGGTGACGGTTTCAAGCCGACGAAGCGTTGCAGCGCCGCCCGGCGGTAGGCGTAAATGCCGATGTGATGATAAAGGGGCCCTTCACCATAGGGGGCGGTTGCGCGCGTGAAGTAGAGAGCGCGCAGGCGCCGCGTACCGGCGATGGGCGTGCCGACGACCTTCACAACGTTAGGATTGGTCCGCTCCTCGGGCTCCCGGATCTCGGCGGCGAGCGTGGCGATGTCGGCGTCGCCGGCGGCGAGCGGCTCAAGGCACGCCTCGATGAGATGCGGCTCGAGCGTCGGCAGGTCGCCCTGCAGGTTGACGACGAAGGACGCCTCGCCACCAGGGTCGAGACGGCTCACTGCCTCGAAAATGCGATCCGAGCCCGAGGTATGATCTGGCCGCGTCATCAAAGCTTCACCGCCCGCGGCAGCTACGGCGGCGACGATCTCGTCGCTATCGGTTGCAACGACCACGCGGCCCGCCTGCGCGGCGATGGCGCGGCGCCAGACGTGCACGATCATCGGCTCGCCGGCGATATCGAGCATCGGCTTGCTTGGCAGACGCGTTGCCGCCATGCGCGCGGGGATGAGGATCAATGTGCGCGTCATCGCGGCAGCTCTGCTCAACTCTTGGCCGGTGGCAATTGGTCTCGGGCCGACGCACTTAGAACGGCACCGACCTTGGTTGCAAGCCGAAGCGGATTTCCTATAGTCGCGCCGGTTCGCCCGTCGGGCGCGAATTGAAGAGCGGGCATGGGGTGACCATGGATACCTTCGAGCTAGCCAAGATCGCAGGCGCGGTGCTCTCCGCGCTTCTCGTCATCGTCGGGTTCCGCACGATGTTGGAGATCGCCGAGGAGTCCCGCCCGAAAGAGAAGCCGGGGTTTACGCTTCCGCTGCCGGCCGAGCAGACGCGCGCCGCCCAGCCCGGAGCCGGCGCTGCGGTCCCCGCTCCGGTCGCCTTGCCTGCCTTCGACCCCGCTGCGGTCGTGAAGGCCTCCGCCGACGGCAATGCGCAGAACGGCGCCACGACCTTCAAGAAGTGCCAGGCGTGCCACGATGGCACGAAGGGCGGCCCCAACAAGGTCGGCCCCAACCTGTGGGGTATCGTCGGGCGCCCGAAGGCGGCACACGAGGGCTTTAACTATTCCGACGCCGTGAAGGCGAAGGGCGGCAATTGGACGCCGGAGGACCTCGTCACCTTCGTGCACGCCCCCAAGACCTTCGCTCCAGGCACGAAAATGCTATTTCCCGGCATCCCGGACGCCACCGACCTTGCCGATCTGCTCGCCTATTTGAACACGCTCAAGTAGCGCTTGCGCGGCCCCAAATGACAGCAAGTTAACTCGCGCTTCGGCCCGGATTTTGCGACGTTGCACCCTGTTTGCCGTCTTAAGCGGGTGCGCCCCGATGGGCCCCGCCTCCCCCGCGGTGTGGTGAAGCTCGTGAGAGGAAGGAAAAGCCTGGTGCTTGCGCGTCCCGACGTCCCCGCCATTCTGCTCGCAACCGTTCTCTGCCTCGGCGCCACGACCGGGCGCGCAGCAGCGCAAGCCGATCCGGCGGCCGTTGCCATCCCCGCAGGCCCGGAAACCCCACCAGGACCGGCGGGCAGCGCGACGCACCACCACGCGCTCTCCCTCGTCGGCGAGCCCAAGTACGGCCCCGACTTCAAACACTTCGATTGGGTCAATCCGGATGCTCCCAAGGGCGGCACCGTGCGCGGCTTCGTCGAAGGTTCCTTCGACAGCCTCAACCCCTTCACGGTGAAGGGCGTGCCGGCCTCGAGCCTCGGCCTCATCTTCGATTCGCTCATGACCAACAGCCCCGACGAGCCCTCGGCGCAGTATGGGCTCATCGCCGAATGGGTCTCCTTCCCGCCCGACTACTCGACGGTGACCTTCGGCATCAACCCGAAGGCGCGCTTCCAGGACGGCACGCCGATCACACCCGAGGACGTGATCTTCAGCTTCGAGGGGCAGAAGAAGGCGCACCCGCGAACGGCCTTTTACTACAAGAACGTCGTCAAGGCGGAGAAGACGGGCGAGCACGAGGTTACCTTCACCTTCGACGTCAAGGGCAACCGCGAGCTCCCCCAGATCGTCGGGCAGCTCAGCGTGGTGCCGAAGAGCTTTTGGGAGACCAAGGGCGCGAACGGCGAGCAGCGCGACATCACCAAGACCACCATGGAGGTGCCGGTCGGATCGGGCGCCTACAAGGTCAAGGAGTTCGACGCCGGCCGCTCGATCACCTACGAGCGCGTCAAGGACTACTGGGCAAACGATTTGCCGGTCTCCAGGGGGCAGTGGAACTTCGACGAGATCAAGCTCACCTACTTCCTAGACCGCACGCCTGCCTTCGAGGAGTTCAAGTCGGGCAAGCTCGACTACTGGGCCGAGAACGTCGCTAGCCAATGGGCGACAGCCTATGGCTTTCCCGCCATCGAGAAAGGGTGGGTCAAGAAGGAGGCGATCCCGGTCAAGCGGGTCGCGCCAATGCAGGCGTTCGTTTTCAACCTGCGCCGCAAGCAGTTCCAGGACCCGCGCGTGCGCAAGGCCTTTGCTCTCGCTTTCAACTTCGAGGAAGCCAACAAGAAGCTGTTCTATGACCTCTACGTGCGTGTCGCGAGCTACTTCGACAACTCCGAGCTCGCTGCCACCGGTCTGCCGCAAGGCCGCGAGCTGGAGATCCTGAATGAGGTGCGCGACGAGCTGCCGCCAGAGGTCTTCACGGCCGAGTGGAAGAACCCCGTCAACGCGACGCCGGAGGCATTCCGCGAGCACATGCGCGAGGCTTCCAAGCTGCTCGCCGACGCGGGCTGGAAGGTGCAGGAGCTGACCGTCGACGACGGCTCTTGCGGCTTCTTCTGCAAGACCCTGCGCACCGTCGGTTTGGGTTCAGCCAAGACCGAGAACGTCCTGCGCAATGCCGCGGGCGAGACGCTGACCGCCGAGTTCCTGCTCGACTCCCCCGACTTCCAGAAGATCGTGCTGCCCTACGTGCAGGACCTGCAGCGGCTGGGCATCAAGGCAAGCGTGCGCATGGTCGACAGCGCGCAATACAAGCGGCGCGAGGACGGGCACGACTACGACATCATCGTCGACAATTTCCCGCAGTCGGAATCGCCCGGCAACGAGCAGCGCGATTTCTGGGGCTCGCCCGCCGCCGACAAGGACGGCTCGCGCAACACCGCCGGCATCAAGAACCCGGCGATCGACAAGCTGATCGACAAGATCGTGTTCTCGACGGACCGCGCCGACCTCGTCGCCGCGACCAGGGCTCTCGATCGCGCGCTGCTGTGGAACTATTACGCGGTGCCGCACTGGCACTATCCTTATGAGCGCTTGGCCTATTGGGACATCTTCGGGCGCCCGCAGACGCTGCCGTCGCAAACCGCGGCGCTCATGCAAACCTGGTGGATCGATCCCGAAAAGCAGAAGGCGCTCGCCGCCGCGCGGGGCCAATGACGGGCAACGCCACCGCGACCGGCAGGGCCGCGGCCAGGGCAACCGGCCTGCTCGTGGTCGCGCTGGCATCGGTCCTGCTGGGCGCACCCGCGCGGGCTGAATTCCGCCACGGGCTTTCCGCCTTCGGAGACCTCAAGTACCCGGCGGACTTCAAGCACTTCGACTACGTCAATCCGGATGCGCCGAAAGGCGGGCGCCTCTCGACCATCGGCACCGAGGGCCGCACGACCTTCGACAGCTTCAACGGCTTCCTCCTCAAGGGCGACGCCGCGCAGGGGCTCGAATACCTGTTCGACACCCTGATGACGCGCGCCAGTGACGAGCCCGATGCGGTCTATGGCCTCGTCGCCAGCGCGGCCGAAATCGCGCCCGACGGCAAGTCGGTCACCTTCCAGCTACGGCCCGAGGCAAAGTTTGCCGACGGCTCGCCGCTCACGGCCGACGATGTCGTCTTCAGCTTCGACACCTTGAAGGCCAAAGGCCACCCGCGCTTCGGCATCGCGCTGCGCGATGTCGACAAGGCCGAAGCCTCCGACGCGCACACCGTGCGCTACACCTTCAAGGGCAACCTCACACGCGACCTTCCGCTCGTGATCGCCGAGCTGCCCATACTCTCGAAGGCGTATTACACCGCGCACCCCTTCGATCAGACGTCGCTCGAGCCGCCGCTCGGCTCAGGGCCCTACGCGATCGGCGACTTCAAGGCCGGCACCTACGTCATCTTCAAGCGCCGCCCGGACTATTGGGCCAAGGACCTCCCCGTCAGCGTGGGCCGCTTCAACTTCGACGAGCTGCGCTACGACTACTTCCGCGACCGCAGGATCGAACTGGAGAACCTATTCTCCGGTAACGTCGGCCTGCGCGAGGAGTTCACGTCCCTCGACTGGGCGACCGCCTACGAGAACGTGCCGGCGATCAAGGACGGACGCATCCAGCGCGCGACGCTGCCCGACGAGCGCCCCTCCGGCACGCAGGGCTTTTTCCTCAACATGCGGCGCGAGCAGTTCAAGGACATACGCGTGCGCGAGGCGATGGACCTCGCGTTCGATTTCGAATGGTCGAACAAGAACCTGTTCTACAGCCTCTATAAACGCACGCAGAGCTTCCTCGAGAACTCGCCCATGAAGGCTTCCGGTCTCCCGACCCCGGAGGAACTGAAGCTGCTCGAGCCATTCCGCGACAAGCTTCCGCCCGAAGTGTTCGCCGAGCCCTATGTGTCGCCGGTCACCGACGGCTCGGGCCGCAACCGCGATAACCTGAAGAAGGCCAAGGAGCTGCTGACGGCCGCGGGCTATGGCGGTGCGGAAGCCGGCGGCAAGACGCTGAAAGTCGAAATCTTGATTTTCGAGGACGGCTTTGAGCGCATCATCGGCCCCTACATCAACAACCTGAAGAAGATCGGCGTCGACGCCACGATCCGGCTTGTCGATTCCTCCCAGTACGAGCGGCGCATGAAATCGTTCGACTTCGATGTTGCCATCGAGCGCTACGTTCTGCGGTTGACGCCCGGCGTCGAGCTCAAAACCTACTGGGGATCGGAAGCGGCGAAGATGGAGGGCAGCTTCAACCTCGCCGGCATTCAGGATCCCGTCCTCGATGCCCTCACCGACCGCGCCATCGAGGCCAAGTCACGCGCCGAGCTGGTCGCCGCTTGCCGCGCCCTCGACCGCGTGCTGCGCGCAGGCCACTATTGGGTGCCACAGTGGTATAAGGCCGCGCACAACATCGCCTTTTGGAATCGGTATTCGTGGCCGGAGCTGAAGGCCAAATATGATGAAGGCATTATCGACACCTGGTGGTACGACGCCGACAAAGCCGCGAAGCTAGACAAGAACTGAGCCCCCGATGCTCCACTACCTTCTAAAGCGCCTGCTGCTGATCATCCCGACGCTATTCGGGATCATGCTCATCAGCTTCATCATCGTGCAGTTCGCACCGGGCGGCCCGGTCGAGCGCATCATCGCGCAGCTCACCGGCCACGACAGCTCCATGGTCACCCGCATCGGCGGCGGCGGTGGCGGCGAGATGGTGGGAACGCAATCACAGCTTGGTCAGGGCGCGGCCGACGTGGTGACCTCGAGGTACCGCGGCGCGCAAGGCCTCGATCCGGAATTCATCAAGAGCCTCGAGAAGCAGTTCGGCTTCGACAAGCCGGCCTATGTGCGCTTCTTCATCATGATGAAGAGCTATCTCACCTTCGATTTCGGCAAGAGCTACTTCCGCGACGTTTCGGTGCTGCAGCTCGTCAAGGAGAAGCTGCCCGTCTCGATCTCGCTCGGCTTGTGGATGATGTTCCTGACCTACATGATCTCGATCCCGCTCGGCATCCGCAAGGCGGTGCGGGCGGGCGAGCCGTTCGACGTCTGGTCGAGCACGATCCTTGTCGTCGCCTACGCCATCCCGGGATTTCTGTTCGCGGTGCTGCTTCTGATCCTGTTTGCCGGCAGCTCGTTCTTTCAGTGGTTCCCCTCGCGCGGGCTGACCTCCGACAACTGGAACCAGCTCTCGTTTGCGGGCAAGGTAGTCGACTATTTCTGGCATCTCACGCTGCCGATGATCGCCATGGCACTCACCTCGTTCACGACCTTGACGTTCCTCACCCGCAACTCCTTCCTGGACGAGATCCGCAAGCAGTACGTGATCACGGCGCGCGCCAAGGGCCTCAACGAGCGCCAAGTCCTCTACGGGCACGTGTTCCGCAACGCCATGCTGCTCATCATTGCCGGCTTCCCGGGCGCATTCATCTCGGCCTTCTTCGCCGGCGCCATGCTGATCGAGACAATCTTCTCGCTCGATGGCCTCGGGCTCTTGTCCTTTGAATCGATTGAGAAGCGCGATTATCCGGTCGTCTTCGCGACGCTGTGGATCTTTTCGCTTCTCGGCCTTGTCGTGAACCTCTTGTCCGACTTCGTCTACACGCTCGTCGACCCGCGCATCGATTTCGAAAGCCGGGAGGTCTGAGGCTTGGACATCCGCGCGATCGGTTCTCCCCTGCCGCAGAACCAACCTCCTCCCGAGGAGGAAAGCCCCGCCTCGTTCTGGCTTGTGCCTGGACGGAGCTGGCCTGATCGCTTCCGGCTCTCGCCGATCAACGCGCGCCGCTGGTCCAACTTCAAAGCCAACCGGCGCGGCTACTGGAGCCTCATCGTCTTCCTGAGCCTGTTTGGCATCTCAATATTCGCCGAGTTCCTGGCGAACGACCGCCCAATCGTCATGAGCTACAAGGGCGAGATCCTCTGGCCCGTGCTCGTCGACTATCCGGAATCGAAGTTCGGCGGTTTTCTCGCCGTGACCGACTTCAAGGAGCCAGAGATCCTCAAGGAGATCGGCGAGAACGGCTGGGCGATTTGGCCGCCGATCGGCTACTCCTACGACACGATCAACAAGGATTATCCCGGGCGCAAGGGTCTCGAGGGCCTGTGCCTCGGCTACCCTGCGCCGCCGCCCTGGGCCTCGAGCGCTCCGCTGTGCGACGCGCCGCCCGAGCAGCTCGCGCGCTTCCACGCCATCGGCAACTACAATTGGCTCGGCCTCGACGATCAGGGCCGAGACGTCGTCGCGCGCGTCGTCTACGGCTTCCGCATCTCGGTGCTGTTCGGCCTCATCCTGACCGTGTTCGCAGCGAGCCTCGGCGTAACGGCCGGCGCCGTGCAGGGATATTTCGGCGGCCGCACCGACCTCGTCTTCCAGCGCTTCCTCGAGGTCTGGTCGTCGATACCCTCGCTGTTCGTGCTGATTATCATCTCCTCGGTGCTGGTGCCGGGCTTCTGGACCCTGCTCGCGACGCTGCTCATGTTCGAGTGGGTGAGCCTCGTCGCCGTTGTGCGCGCCGAGTTCCTGCGCGCGCGCAACTTCGAGTACATCACGGCTGCACGCGCACTTGGTCTCTCGCATCCCAAGATCATCTGGAAGCACATGCTGCCGAACGCGATGGTGGCGATGCTGACGTTCCTTCCTTTCCAGCTTTCGGGCTCAATCGGCGCGCTTACCGCGCTCGACTTCCTCGGGCTCGGCCTGCCGCCGGGCTCCCCATCGCTGGGAGAGCTGCTGCTCGAGGGCAAACGCCATCTCGAGGCGCCGTGGCTAGGCCTTACCGGCTTTTTCTCCGTCGCCGTCATGCTGTCGCTTCTGATCTTCGTGGGCGAAGCGGTGCGCGACGCG
Organism: uncultured Hyphomicrobium sp.; assembly: GCA_964194245.1. GTDB lineage: Bacteria > Pseudomonadota > Alphaproteobacteria > Rhizobiales > Hyphomicrobiaceae > Hyphomicrobium_A. The sequence continues at coordinate 350 of CAXMLT010000395.1, read as the reverse complement.
TTCGATCCACGCAAGACGTTCCGCTAGAGGCGCCCGCATGACACCAAAGAACGCGCTCCTAGACGTCAGAGACCTGTCGGTTGCCTTCGCCGGCGGCGGCAAGGAGATGCTTGCGGCCGACCGCGTCTCGTTCCGCATTGGCAAGGGCGAGACGGTGGCACTCGTAGGCGAGTCGGGATCGGGCAAGACCGTGTCCGCGTTGTCGATCCTGAAGCTGCTCCCCTATCCGCCGGCTTCGCACCCCTCAGGCGAGGTCTGGTTTGAAGGCCGCGACCTCTTGAAGGTCTCCGAGCCGCAGCTGCAGTCGATCCGCGGCGACCGCATCTCCATGATCTTCCAGGAGCCGATGA
>CAXMLT010000394.1:0-6464 GCA_964194245.1 uncultured Hyphomicrobium sp. | reverse complement strand
GCCGGCGGCGGCGGCAAGGGCATGCGCATCGCCTGGAGCAAGAACGAGGTCGCCGACGGTTTCACCTCCTCGCGCAACGAGGCCAAGGCGAGCTTCGGCGACGATCGCATGTTCATCGAAAAGTTCATCGTCAATCCGCGCCACATCGAGATCCAGCTCATCGGCGACAAGCACGGCAACGTCATCTATCTCGGCGAGCGCGAATGTTCGATCCAGCGCCGCAATCAGAAGGTGATCGAAGAAGCGCCATCTCCGCTCCTGGACGAGAAGACCCGCAAGGCGATGGGGGACCAGGCGGTCGCGCTGGCCAAAGCGGTCGGCTACGATTCAGCCGGCACCGTGGAGTTCGTCGCCGGCCAGGACAAGAGTTTCTTCTTCCTCGAGATGAACACGCGCCTGCAGGTTGAGCATCCGGTGACGGAACTGATCACGGGCGTGGATCTTGTCGAGCTGATGATCCGGTCCGCGGCCGGCGAGAAGCTGCCCTTCAAGCAAGCGGACGTGAAGCTCACCGGCTGGGCGGTGGAAAGCCGCGTCTACGCCGAGGATCCGTTCCGCAACTTCCTGCCCTCCATCGGGCGCCTCGTCCGCTACCGGCCCCCCGCCGAGGAGGTAAGGAAGGGGATTACGGTGCGCAACGACACGGGCGTGTTCGAGGGTGGCGAGATCTCGATGTTCTACGATCCGATGATCGCCAAGCTCGTCACCCATGCGCCGACGCGCGAAGCGGCCATCTCCGCCCAGGCCGATGCGCTCGATGCCTTCTACATCGACGGAATCCAACACAACATTCCCTTCCTCACCGCCCTGATGCAACATCCGCGCTGGCAGAAGGGCGCGCTCTCGACCGGCTTCATCCCCGAGGAGTTCCCGGATGGCTTCAAGCCGCGCGAGGCCAAGGGCGAGGAGCTCGAGGTCGTCGTGGCTGTGGCGGCAGGCGTAGACCATCAAAGCAACTTGCGGCGCCGCGAGATCACGCACCAGATGGCGGGAGACCGCGTGCGCTTTGCCACGCAGCGCATGGTGAAGGTCGGCGATCAGCAGGTGAGCGTCGAGATCTCCGGGCCGCAGTCAGGGCCATTGCAGATCGTGTTCCGCGACAAGGCGGGGAAGCCCAATCGTACACTGGCGGTCTCCTCCACATGGCTACCGGGCGAGCCCGTATGGAACGGCAAGGTCGGCGACCGCTTCGTCAACGTGCAGATCCGGCCAATCGTCAACGGCGTCAACCTCTCCTACAGGGGCATCCAGGTCCCGGTCCACGTCTACACCCAGCGTGAGGCGGCGCTTGCCGCGCTGATGCCGGCGAAGGCCGCGGCCGACACCTCGAAAGTGCTGCTCTGCCCCATGCCAGGCCTCGTCAAGGCGATCAACGTCGCCGAGGGCCAGGAAGTGCAGCCCGGAGATTCGCTCGTGGTGGTCGAGGCCATGAAGATGGAGAATATCCTGCGCGCGGAACGGAAGGCTCTGGTCAAGAAGATCAACGCCAAGGCCGGCGACAGCCTCGCGGTCGACGCGGTCATCATGGAATTCGCGTGATGGCCGACCGCCGGCTCATATCCTCGGGCTCGCCGTTCGAGGCCCAGATCGGCTATTCGCGCGCGGTGGTCGCGGGCCCATGGGTGTTCATGTCGGGCACGACCGGTTTTGACTACAAGTCGATGACGATTGCCGACAACGTCGTCGAGCAGGCCGAGCAGTGCTTCCGCAACGTCGCAGGCGTACTGGAGCAGGCAGGCGTCTCCTTTGCCGATGTCGTGCGCATCACCTACCTCGTGACGCGCAGCGAGGATTTCGAGCCGATCTGGCCCGTGCTGCAGCGTTATCTCGGCGAGGTCCGGCCCGCATGCACCGTGATCGTCGCCCAACTGCTTGATCCGCGCATGCTGATCGAGGTCGAGGTGACCGCGTTCAAGCCCTGACGTCCGGCGGGATGCGAGGCGAGCGCCCCATGCGCACAGTCCACGTGAGGATCGAAGGGCGCGTGCAGGGGGTGGGCTACCGCGCCTTCGTGGAGCGCAACGCTCTTGCCCTTGGCCTCGAAGGCTGGGTGCGCAACCGCCGTGACGGGTCCGTGGAAGCGATATTCCAGGGGCCGGACGACAACATCGACGAGATGCTTCGGCTCTGCCGGCAGGGCCCGCCTTCTTCCACCGTCGCGAGCGTCGAGACGATCGGGGAGGGCGTCGGCGTTTTCACCGGGTTCGAGGTGCGGCCGACGGCGTGACGCATTATCGGGCGAATTTGGCGGCCTGGCGCTTCAGGCTGCTCAAGAACGGCTCATAGGCCTCCTCATTACGCGCCTCCGGATAGACCATGTAGACCGGATAGACGAATTTGCGCGCGCGGCTCGGCTGGCGCAGGCGTCCGCGGGCGATGTGCGTGCGCACGAGCCGATGCGGGAAATAGCCCGAGCACTCGTTGCCGAGCAGATAGTCGATGCCGGCGGAGCCGAGATCGAGATTGAGCCCGGGGTTGGTGAACTCGGGGTAGGCAGCGGAGTGGTCCTGCTGGAAGTCGGGTCCCCAGTCGATGAACACGTAATCGGCTGAAGAGCGCCGCTGCGTCGGCGGCACGCTCGTCACCAGCACGAACTCCTCGTCGAAGAGGTGCTCGATCGTGAGCCCCGGCGGCTGCGTCGGACGGTACATAACGGCAAGGTCGAGCGTGCCCTCGATGAGCCGCTGCGTCAGCACCGCTGACAAGCCTGCGCTGGCGGAAATGGCGATATCGGGGATGTTGGCACGCAACCAAGACACCCACTTGAGCAGGAACCCGTCCCACAGAGCGACCGGAGCGCCGGCAGCCAAGTGGTCGCGGTGCTGATCAGAGAGACCGACTTCCAGCTGCGCGTGCTGCCAGACGCGCACGAGTGCCAAAGCATGTTTCTGGAACTGCTCCCCCGCCGCAGTAAGCTCTGCGCCTGATTTGGAGCGCTCGAACAGAGGTCGGCCGAGCAGGTCCTCGAGGCCTTTGATGCGCGCAGATACCGTCGACTGGGTGACGTTCATCTTGCGCGCGGCGTCGATGAAGCTCCGGGTCTCGGCAACCATCAAGAAGGTGCGCGCGAGGTTTACATCCATCGTGCGTGATCGACTGCAAAGTTGCGACGAGAGCTATCTATCGAAAATTTCGATAGGGGTCACCGGGAATTTTCATTTGTCGATGCGTTTGATTCTCACCAAATTGGGAACGTCCCGACAGAGTCGGAGCGATTCGACTCGTACCAGCTCGGGGTCACAACGGAAGGACTGACCATGGTGAAGGCCAAAAAGAAAGCGGCTAAGAAGCCAGCGGCGAAGAAAGCTGCGAAGAAGAAGAAGAGATAGTGATCTCCTAACGGAGGTCCAGGAGAGGCCGTAATGTCCTTGAAGGTCGTTGCGGCACTTACAATCGCAGTCACGTTCTGGTCCCAGCTTGCGCACGCGTCGTCGCTCACCAACCGAGACGGCAAGGACTTCAAAGTCACTGTCATCGAGGAGAGAGCGACAAAAGACCAGGTTTTAAAGCCGTCCGCGGCGCTTCAAGGGATCTGTCTCAAAGGCTGCGTGGTCCGCCTCAACGACAGCGAGAATGACGAATACGAGCTCCAGGGCTCGGACGTTGTGTCGATTGAGGATGGCCACCTCTACTACGACGGGCCACCCCCGTCTCCGGTGCCGAAGGCTGGTGAAGTGGTTGAGCCCTCTAAGCCCGGTACCAAGTAGAGGCAGGCAATGGTTTGGGCGCCCGGTTTCCGTAAAGGGGACCGGGCGCCTTCCTTTTCAGCAGCCTCCACCGATGCGGGCGTCTCTTGCCCGCTTATCGGCGCGCACGTGCTTCGCGTGGGTGCGAAGCAACGCTCAAACTGCGCACGCAGCACGTTATCCACAACTTCCATCGATGCGGCCGCACTCAGCTCGGCGAGGCTCGTAACCCCGTGTCCGGCGATGCCGCAAGGCACGATGCCGTCGTAGTGCGACAGGTCGGGGCACACATTGAGACTGATCCCGTGCAGGCTCACCCACTTGCGCAAGCGCAGCCCGATTGCCGCGATCTTGTCCTCGGCGCCGGCACCCTTCTCGGGCCGGCGCACCCAGATGCCGACACGCCCCTGGCGCGTCTCGCCGGAGACGCCAAGGTCGGCGAGGGCGGCTATGATCCAGCGCTCGAGCTCCCCGACGAAGGCGCGTACGTCGCCGCCCCGGCGTTTGACGTCGAGCATCAGGTAGGCGACCCGCTGTCCCGGACCGTGATAGGTGAAGCGCCCGCCGCGCCCCGTCCGATGCACGGGGAGACGACCCGGATCGAGCAGCTCGCCCTCGCGGGCCGAGGTGCCCGCGGTGTAGATGGGCGGGTGACCGAGCAGCCAGACGAGCTCGGGCTCGAGCCCCGCAGCGACCTGCTCGGCGCGCGCCTCCATGGCATGCACGGCGGCCGGGTAGTCGACGGGGCTCGGGCTCGTGGCCCACTCGACCGCAGGGGCGATATCGCGGACCGCGACGCGGGGCGAAATTTGGCCGGGCTTCATGGGGCCAATGTAAGCGCGCCGAGGCGCCCGCGGCTATAGCCGCCGCCTGTTTTCGTGGGCACCGCGAACCCAGGGAGCATGTGCTTGTTCCGCGTCGCCGAGTTCGATATATGAGCGTTCGTTCTCCCGGCATGCGGTCGTGGCGGAATTGGTAGACGCACTACCTTGAGGTGGTAGCGCCGCAAGGCGTGGAAGTTCGAGTCTTCTCGACCGCACCAGTCAAATTCTAAGTCGCTGGCTGGCCTTAAGCTTCTGTCTCTGCAGGGCTTTTTTAACCCGACTGTTACGGTGGACTGTCACTGTACGGTATGGGCGAGATGACACCTGACAAGGGCGTGTTCAAGCGCAAGGGCAGCGATGTCTGGCAGCATGCGTCTTTATTCCAAAGGACGTGCGAGCTGCTTACGGCGGCAAAGCTGACCTGCCAGCCAAGTCGCTTGGAACACGGGATCTCGCCGAGGCCAATCGCCGTGCGCGGCTAAGAGCTGCCGAGTTCGAGCGCGAGTTCGCCGCGAAGCGCACAGAACCAGCACATAAGGCCGGCGGCGCAGCCCCGTCCCACAAACTCTCGCACGAGGTGATCGAGCAGCTCGCTGCTGCCTACGCTGCAAAGCTCGATCAAGACTTTGCGCATCGCGCTTCCGTCTTTAGGCGCGCTGTGGGAGATCCTAGGGCCTTCTGGAACGGCGAAATCGTTCCTGACCCCGATGATTGGCACGCCTTCAAGGGTGAACCCTACAGCTATTGGGTCTTCCTCAAGGAGCAGGACGAGACGACGCTCGAAACGGGCGTTGCCTACGTCCTGCAGAAGCAGCGGGAAGAGCGCTTGGCCGCACTCCGCTCGGCCTACGCGGCGGGAAACTTGGACATCCTGAAGGGTGAGGCGCAGGAGCTACTCGCTCCCAATGAGCACGATGAGGCAGATCGGCTGCGCCTGCTTCGCCGTCTGATCGAGGTCGAGATCGCCACCCGCAAAGCGATCCACGAGGAACAATCCGCGAACCTACCGGCGTCGCCTGCGAGCTTGGGGGACGATCAAGAGAATCCACTCCTATCTGCTGCCGCGAAAGCGTGGCTGGAAGAGAAGCGGTCTCTCACCCTGACCGGCAGACGCGTTGAAGACTGCGTGGCCGCCGTCGCCCTCTTCACAGAGGTGATCGGAGACAGGCCGATCGCAAGCTATACCAAGGGCGATGTGCGCGAGTTCAAGACGGTACTGCGTGCGCTTCCGCCTAACCGGACGAAGATACGCGAAACGAGGGGCTTCGACGCACGAGCAGCCGCCAAGGAAGCGCAGCGGCTTCATCTAGAGCCGATGAGCATCAAGACCGCCAACAACAAGTACATCGCGACGCTCTACAACCTGTTCGAGTTTTCGCTGGGCAACTACGACAGGGTTGATCGCAACCCGTTCATCAACGCAACCTTCCCGTCGCGTAGCACACCGCGCGAGGAATGGGATCCATTCTCGGTCGAAGCCCTACGCACGTTCTTCAATGCGCCGCTCTACACGGGCTGCAAGTCTGCGAAGGAATGGTTAGAACCTGGCCCCGTCGTACCGCGAGACAGTGCACGTTTCTGGCTGCCATTGCTGCTGCTCTACACAGGTGCCAGGGTCAACGAGATCTGCAAGCTTCGCGTCATCGATGTCGGCGAAGAGAACGGAAATCCGTTCCTGTCGATTGCGTGGGAAGAGGACGACGAGGCGAGCGGCATCGCAGGTCGCGTGAAGAACGTCTCCAGCGAGCGCCGCGTGCCCATCCATCCAGATCTAGTCGCCTACGGCTTCCTAGATTTTGTCGGTCGTGCGAGGGCACGCGGAGACGAGCGGCTGTTTCCCAAACTCAAACCGAACCGGCACGGCAAGCTCTACTCGACCATCAGCCAGCGCTTCAGTGATACGTTCCTCCCACGCCTTGGGATCAAAATGTGGCCTGCCCCTCATCACGATACC
>CAXMLT010000393.1:0-3814 GCA_964194245.1 uncultured Hyphomicrobium sp. | reverse complement strand
ATGTGTATAAGAGACAGATCCGTATCTGCCCAAAGCGACGGTCGCGACAACATTGGCGCGGTCGTACATGGATCTGTTGGCTGGAGTGGCGGCATGACCGACACACCGCAGATCCTGCTCGCCCACCATCTGAAGGCGTTGAAGCTGCCGACGTTCTTGCGGGAGTACGACAAGGTCGCCCGGCTGTGCGCGGCTGAAGGTGTCGACCATCCGCGTTACCTGATGCGGCTGGCCGAGATGGAAATGATTGATCGCGAGCGACGCATGGTGGAGCGTCGAATCAAGGCGGCGCGGTTCCCGGCCGTCAAGAGCCTCGATAGCTTCGACTTCCTGGCCTTGCCATCGCTGAACAAAATGTTGGTGCTGGAACTGGCGCGCTCGGACTACGTCGAGCGGCGCGAGAATATCATCGCCGTCGGCAACAGCGGCACGGGCAAGAGTCACATCGCGCTCGGGCTCGGCTTGGCGGCCTGCCAAAAGGGTCTATCGGTTGGCTTCATCACGGCGTCGGCTCTCGTCCACGAACTGCTCGAAGCGCGTGACGAAAAACGGTTACTGCGCCTTCAGCGTCAGCTCGCTGGCTACAAACTGCTGATCATCGACGAACTCGGCTATGTGCCGCTCTCTGCGACTGGGGCCGAGCTGCTGTTCGAGGTCTTCAGCCAGCGCTACGAGCGAGGCAGCACGTTGGTCACGAGCAATCTACCGTTCGACGAGTGGACGTCCGTGTTCGGCTCCGAGCGGCTCACCGGCGCGCTCCTCGACCGCCTCACGCATCACGTCCATATCCTCGAGATGAACGGCGACAGCTTCAGGCTCGCTCACTCCAAGCGCCGGTCACGCCAAGCCCGGTCAGAACCGCCGTCGGACGCCGCCCCTCAGGAATGAAACGCGACAAGCAAGAAGGCCCCCGACAGCGGGGGCCTTCTTGCTTGCGTCCGTGCTGTACTTTTACTCCGGCCAGCCGCTGCAAAATCTCTCCGGCGTTGACATAGTGTAACGTTTACCCCCAGGGTAACTGGCACACAGACAGGAACCGTGACGATCACCGATAATGCGGCCGACAGTCCGCAATCAATCAGCCTAACCGGTACCGGCGACCAGACACCAAGGTATCGCGTTATTCGGCTGCAACGCAACGAGAGGAGGATCACATGTTTCACGCCCCAGTTAGCGATTCGAAGCAACAAGCCGACTCCACGAAGGCCAATCCGTCAACGCAGACGCATGATTGGCAGCCGGCCTTCGATGCGCCGTACACCCTATGCCTGCCGCCGGTCACGGGGCAAAGCCTTGCGCCGCCCGCGCCGGTCTCGCCGCAAAGGCAAGAGCTCATGCGGCGGCAGCGCGCCTATGGCAATCAGGCGGTGCTGCGGATGCTGGAGCGCTCGCGCCCGGCCATTCAGCCCAAGCTCGGGGTCAACGAGCCGGGCGACGCTTATCAGCAGGAGGCCGGGCGCATAGCCGATCAGGTGATGCGCATGCCAGACCCCGATCTTTCGATCGCGGCCGCGCCAGCACACCTGAGCCGCAAATGCGCCGCCTGCGAGGAGGAGGAGATCCAAACACTGCGGACCAAGCGGGAAGGGGCCGAAGCCAACGCCAGCGAAACGGTAACCCAAGGCATTGAACTGGCGCGAGGGAGCAAGAACGCGCTTGACCCCGCACTTCAGTCTCCGCTTTCGGGGACTTCGCGAAATAGGCGCGCGCCTTGACCCGATCATGCCGCCCCCCGCAACGTCTCGTCGAGCAATCGCGCGAGGCGTGCCGGGTCGGTTGGAAAGCCAGCCTTAATCCAGCGCGTTTGCACTTCACGCAACGCCTCGCCGATGGCCCTTCCCTCGGTGATACCGCGCGCGATAAAATCGGCACCCGAGAACGGCAGGCGCGGTTCCTCGGTCTCGTGCAGAAATTTTCGCGCGCGCTTCCATTCGTCATCGTGCCCCGGGCGAGCATCGGCTTGCGCCAATATGATTGCGTCGCCCGCCGCCTGGCGGCCGTGGCGGAAGAGCAAGCCTCGCAATCCATCTGGCTTTGGCGGCTCGTTAAGTCCATGCAGTCCGATAAGCGCCACCGCGCCGCCTTCGAGACGCTCCGCCTCCGCGTTGGAAAGACGCAGGCACTCCCGCAAGCGCGCAGAATCCTCGGGCAGGTTGACGCAAAGCGCGGCAAGACGCAGGAGCGGATCTTGCGGCGGTACGATCGCCGCGGCGCGCCGCAGCCGCGCCGGATTTGGCACCGATGCGATCAGCGGATGAAGCAGCCCATCGGCGCATATGTCCGCGCAGACGTCCGAGGCTCTGCGCGCGCAAAGAAGCTTCAGAAGCTCGGCGCGTATTCTTTCGCGCGAGAGGCGGGCGAGGCCGTCTCTTTGGCGAATGGCCGCCGAACGCCCAGCTGAATCGAGCGGGCCTTCGCCGAAATCGGCGGAAAAGCGGAAGAAGCGCAGGATGCGCAGATAATCCTCGGCGATGCGCCGCGCGGGCTCGCCAATGAAACGGACTTTGCGCGCCGCGATGTCGTCGAGGCCGCCGGTGTAATCGAACAGCCGTCCCTCGCGCGTCATGGAAAGCGCGTTCATCGTAAAATCGCGGCGCAGCGCATCGGCCTTAAATTCGCGGCCGAAAAGGACTTTCGCGTGGCGGCCGTCGGTCGCGATGTCCTCGCGCAAGGTTGTTACTTCTAAAGGCCTATCCCCGGCGAGGACGGTGACCGTGCCGTGCGCGACGCCGGTCGGGATGGCGCGCAATCCGGCGGCCGTTGCCCGCGTCATGACGGCCTTGGGAACAAGGGTGGTCGCGAGATCGATTTCATACACCGGCCGGCCCAGGAGCGCATTGCGCAAGGCGCCACCGACAATGCGGGTTTCCTCGCCCTCCTGAGCGAGCGCGGCAAGAACGCCGAGCAAGGTTTTGTCGCCGAACAGCGCGGCGAGGGCCTCCGGCGCCGCGATGCCCTGGGCTCCCGCTTGGCTCATTGCATGCGCCCCGGCACAAGCTTCCCGTTTTCGATGTGGGCCGGGACATAGGCGCCCGCGTGGCGCGGGGCGAAAATACCGAAGGCGATCATGCCGGCAACGGCGATCGCAAGACCGGCCAAAGTCAGCGTCGAGACCGCCCCTTTTGTCCAATGCTCCATCGCGAAGGGATAGTTTTGGCGCAAAACGAGGTAGATCGTATAGGCGGCGAAGGGCAAGGCGAACAAAACGGCAGGTTCGAGGATGGCGCGCCACATCAGGGATGGAGCCTTTCGTATAGATTGCGCAAAATACCCGCGGCCACGCCCCAAATGTTCCGCGCGCCTAGGGCATCACATGGAAATGCCGCAGTTATCATGAGAAACGCGAAGGGCACCCATTATGCGCGCACAGGCTGTTATATGGTGTGTTGGCTTCTAGTTGAACGGCTAGAAAACCGGGAGGTGATGAACGGTAGGGCTTCCGATTTTTGGTCTGCCCATATCGAAGCACAATCTCGCAAGTACGATTAAGATCAAGTCCGATTAAGATAAGGCGACCACTTAGCTGCAACGTCTCAAGCGGAAAAGCAGTTTTGACGATCTTGAGTTTGACCGTGGCGCCCGCCCGGCCGGTTTCGCCCTTGCCAGTCTCTATGCGCCGCGGCCAGTTGCCGCCGCCGCCGGCTTGAACGGCATGACCGTCCGCGAGGCCTCCAGCCCCCGGCGCGCGGCCGAGATCGGCCACCGGGGCCTATCTTCTTCACCGGCGACGGTTTTTTCGAGCCCGGCCGCGTTCGTCGCCGCTGTCCGGACCATCCCCGCAAAAAACACTTGCCAACGAGAACAAACCATGTAC
>CAXMLT010000392.1:0-2246 GCA_964194245.1 uncultured Hyphomicrobium sp. | reverse complement strand
CCGTCATATAGGGCAGATCAGTGCGGTCGGGCTGAGCGCTGAGGAACCAGATGAATTGAATTCCACGGGCCTGCGCCACCTTGTCGATCGCGCTTGGATGCCGCCAGTGGGCCCGCACTGCTTCGATCTCGCGCAATAGCATGGCGCCGACGCGGTTGCCGCCGCGCGCCACCGGCGTCACATCGAGGCCGGTCCCGGCCGTCGCTGCGCGCAAGGCCTGTTCGGAGGATGGCGGGCACAGGATCGTGAAACGATGACTTGAGCTCAACGTGCGCGTCGAAAGCGCTGCCAGAATCTCGCGCTCGAAGGTGTAGCCGCCGCCGCTTTGCGGATCGAAGCCCGCGACCACCGCCCCGACGTGCATGGCGATCAGTGTCTCGCCGCCGCGATGACTTCACAGACGCGGGTGATATCGGCCTCGCCGAGCTTGTTGGCGCAAGGCAGATAGAGGCCCCTGATCCAGATGTCCTCGGCCACGGGGCAGGCAACGTCGCGAAAGCCCGGCTGCTTGCGCAGGAACGGCTGCATGTTCATGGGGCAGAAGAAGGTGCGAGTCTCGATGCCCTGCCCAGCCAGAATTTGCGCCAGCTCATCTCGTGTGCGGCCAAAATCCGGCTTCACCACCACTGCGTACATCCAGTAAACGTTCAGCGCGCCCGGCAATTCGACTGGCAGCTGTACCCCCGGAATATTCGCGAGGCGCTCATTGTAGACCGCGGCGATGCGGCGCTTGTCGGAGATGAAGCGATCGATCTTGGCGAGTTGCGCAATGCCGAGCGCTGCTTGCAATCCCGTCATGCGGAAATTATAGGCCGCCACCTCGTGATAGAAACGCGGCTTGGCAAAACCGAGGTTTCGCAGCAGTCGCAGCTTCTCCGCCAGCGCAGCGTCATTGGTCACCACCATGCCGCCCTCGCCGGTGGTGATGATCTTGTTGGCGTAGAAGCTGAAGCACGCCATGTCGCCGAAGCTTCCGGTCATCTGTCCGCGCCAGGTGGCGCCATGGGACTCGGCGCAGTCCTCGATGACAACGAGGTTGTGTTTGCGCGCGACCGCCATGATGCGGTCCATTTCGCAGGGGTGGCCGAACAGATGCACGGGAATGATTGCCCGCGTGCGCGGCGTGATCAGGGATTCAATGAGATCGGGATCGAGGTTCCAGGTGACGCTCTCCGAATCCACCGGAACAGCGACGGCACCATTGTGATAGGCTGCAAGCGCGGTCGCAATATTGGTCGAAGCGCTCATCAGCACCTCGTCGCCCGCTCCGATGCCAGCCGCAGCGACGGCGAGCTGAAGCGCCGTGGTGCCGCTGGTGACCGCGATACCATATCTACAGCCGCAAAACGCCGCGAAACGTTCTTCGAATTCCGGCAGGGCCGTACCGAACGAGCCCGAGATTTCGCCGCGCCGCAGCGCAGCCATCACGGACGCGATCTCCTCCTCGCCAAGATCGGGCTCGTGGACCGGCAATCTATTTGACGCTGACATTGACCTTATCGAGCTTGTCGCCCAGGAAGGGGCCCTGCTTAACGCTGACGCACTGCATGTCTTCGATCACGCGCACCGCATGGACGCCGTGCACGAGGTTGATCGCGTCGCCCACGCGAAGCACGACTTCGCGGAATTTCTCGCCTTCGGGCGAATAGAAATCGATTGCCACAACGCCGCGCTGCACGACAAACATCTGCTGCAAATCGTTGATCTCGCGTTTGACCGGATGGTGGTAATGCGGCGGCTCAACGAAGCCGGCTTCATGCGCCAAGAGGCCGAACTGCAGCGATGACGCGTCCTTCGAAAAGAATTTGCTTTTGGGCACGCTCGTTCCAGCCCAGATCACCTCGGCATAAAGTACGCCGTCCCGCTCGATGGTCTCGTAGGGCATTTGCTTTCAGGCCCGCGGCGCCGCGCCGATTGAGCGAACCACACGGGCCGGGTTGCCCGCCGCGATGGTGCGCGGCGGAACGTCCGACGTCACCACACTGCCCGCGCCGACGACCGCACCGGCGCCGATGGTCACGCCTTTGAGAATGATGCTCCGAGCGCCGATCCAAGCGCCTTCACAAATCCGCACCGGCTTCATGGCGGCGCGTGTCCAATCCTGTGTTCGACCATTCTTCCACCCCGCGACATCGCCGATTCGCAACTCCGGATAGATGCTGTGGTTGTCGGAATCGGCGATCAGGCACCCATAACTGATAATGACGTTCGACTCGATGGAAATAGACAGTGCGCAATCGAGAACC
>CAXMLT010000391.1:0-2611 GCA_964194245.1 uncultured Hyphomicrobium sp. | reverse complement strand
AACGTCCGCTAACGGGTTCTGAGCTGACGCGGTCATTGGTCGGCGCCGAAGTCTGCTTTTGACCCAAAGCGGACGTGCACGTGCGACAAGCGGAAAACCCATCGCTATATTCGCCGCATGGCGTGGCAGTACATTTGTATCGCACGGTTCGGCGGCCCCGAGGTCCTAGAGCTGGCGGAGCACCCAACAATTCCGGACCCCGGCCCTGGCGAGGTCCGCATCAAGGTGCTCGCCGCCGGCACCGGCTTCACCGATACCTTTATCCGGCGCGGCCGCTACCCAGACTTCAAGGGGCCCCTGCCGTTCACCCCAGGTTACGACCTTGTCGGCGTCGTCGAGAAGACCGGACCCGGCGTACCCCGCGATCCGCCCCGCGCGCTTTCTCGTGCCGGTCCCCGATGGCGTCGATCCCGCGGAGGCGGTGTGCATCCCGCTGGCCTATCTCACCGCCTACCAAATGCTCACCCGCTACCGCCGCCTACCGCGCGGAGCAACTATCCTCGTAATTGGCGCCTCTGGCACGGTCGGCACGGCGCTGCTCGATCTGGCGCGCCATTTCGGCCTAAAGGCAATCGGCACCTGCTCAGCAACCAACATGGCTATGGTCGAGCACTTCGGCGCAACGGCGATCGACTATCGCGCTGGCGACTTCGTCGCGGCTGTGCGCCTGCTCACAGCAGGGCGCAAGGGAGGAGTCGGCGTCGATGCAGCCTTCGACGCGATTGGCGGCGCGCACTTCGCGCGGTCTTTCGCTTGCCTCGCACCCGGCGGCCTGCTCGTCGGCTACGGTGCTCAGACAATGGCGGTTGGCGGCGCAGGCTTGGCGTCGGCGGCGCTCGGTTTGGCGCGGCTCAAGCTGTGGGACGTGCTGAGCGGCCTGTTCGGCGGCCGTCGTGCCGTGTTCTATAGCATCACCGCACGCCGAACGGCGCACCCGGAGGACTTCAAGGCCGACATGGCCACACTGTTCGACCTACTTCGCGACCGCGCCATCCATCCCGTAGTTATCGACCGTCTGCCTCTTGCGGCCGCGCGCGAGGTTCACACCCGCATCGATGCCGGCGGACTCGGCGGTAAGATCGTGCTGCTACCGTGGCCCGAGGTGTGATTTCAGGACGATCGTCTTTGAGCCTTGCTCGTCTCCAAGTGCCAAGGTCGGGCCGACGGATGTGCAGCGCGCCCCAGGATCTCGGCATCTGACGCAGTTAGTCCGTCGCACGTAACTCACCGCGGAATCCAAAATGAAACATGGCAGCATCTGCTTGGCACTTGTCGCGATTGTAGCGTGTACCTTCTCTGGGCAAGCGACATCCCAGCCGAGGCAGTCGGAACTCGACGATGCCAATCGGCTCTTCGCGGTAGGAAAGTTTGCCGAAGCTGGCGGACTCTACGCGCAAATAGCCGCTCAAGATCCCACGAACTATTCTGCGATCCTCCAGTTGGGCCGCATTGCACTACTTTCTAACCAGCTTGGCGATGCGCAGAAATGGTTTGAGATGGCTCTAGCCCTTCAGCCAGACGCGGATGATGCCAAGGTGATGCTGTCCGAGGCGTTTTATCGCCGCGACGACTTCCAAAGTGCAGCGGCTTCGCTGAGGGGCGTTGACGTCGCGACCAACAAGCTGGTCATTTCGCAGTATCCGACTTTGAATGTCGCAAAGTTGGAGAGCTTCAAAGGCCAGACACCTTATGACGTGCAGGGCGACGGGCAAACCGTGCGCCTGAAGTTCTTGAAGGCCGAGCCACTGCCCTTAGTCAGCGTGCGCGTAAATGGCGGGGAAGAGGTTACCTTCTTCATTGACACCGGGGGCTCGGAGGTCACGCTCGACACGGAGTTCGCCCGGGAGCTTGGTCTTCCGCGCTTCGGCGAAGTGCAAGGAACTTTCTCCGGCGGTGAGCAGTCTGAGGTTGGGCAGTCGCGTATTGAATCCCTCACCGTCGGCGACTGGACGATTAGGAACCTGCCTATTGCCACGCTCGCGCTCCGCCAACTCTCGGCAGGGTTCGGAGTGAAGCGGATCGACGGCTGCATTGGGACGACTCTGCTGTACCATTTCCTCGCGACTCTCGATTATCCGCACAGCGAGCTTGTGCTGCGCCGAAAAACCCCGCAGAGCCGACAGGACCTTGCGACAGCGTCATCGGGCGACGATGTCGCGGTTCCGTTCTGGATAGCGAGCGACCACTTCATGGTGGGATGGGGTCGCGTGGAGACGATTCCACCTGCGTTGCTCTTCGTTGACACGGGGCTCGCGGGTGCGGGTGTCAAGTTGGCGGAGCCCGTCATCAAGGAGGCAGGGATCAAGCTGGAGGAAGACAAGGCTTACGAAGGGGCGGGCGGAGGCGGGAAGTTGAAGATCGTGCCCTACGTCGTCAATCACCTCTCCCTCGGCGACATCAAGGAAGAGAACGTTGCCGGCCTCTACGATGGGCCATTCCCGTGGGAAAACGCTTTTGGCTTCCACCTCGCTGGCATGGTCGGCCACGACTTCTTCAAGCCCTATGCGGTGACCTTTGACTTCGATACGATGCGGATATTTCTGCGGTAATACATGCTTGATACAAGGCTCGCGGAGTCAATGACCGCTCTTGGCCCATCCCAGACATGACG
>CAXMLT010000390.1:0-6771 GCA_964194245.1 uncultured Hyphomicrobium sp. | reverse complement strand
ATCTTGAGCAGCGTGCGCTCGCGCTCCTCGCGCGGGTCGGCGGCGATGACGGCGGGGGGCACGCTCGCCCACACTTCCATGGCCTTCGCCGCATTCTGCTCCGTCATCTCGAAGATTTCACCCGCCTGCTTCTTCAGGCGGATCTCGTGGTGGTTCATGACATCGGTGTACGTCTTGACGCACTTGAAGACGAAGTGGGGGTTGAACGGCATGTCGCGGTCGAACAGCGCCTTGCAGATCATGTCGGCGGCGAGCGTCCACGTCTGCTCGACCATCTCGATGGTGTCGCCCGACTTCGCGATGTTCGCCCACAACTCCATCTTGGTGCGGATGGCGGCGAGGAAGTAGGGGATGTACTCGGCGAACATGTCGGGGTGGAACGCCGGCTGCTGCGGCATGCGGATCTTCTGCCAGAGCACGCCGTCGTTGGTGATCATCGACTTGCCGAAGATCGGCTTCAGCCCGTCGAAATACTTGATGTAGGAATCGGCCTTGTTGACAAGTACGTACTTGAAGTGCTCGGGCTCCGTTAGCAGCACGATGCGCTGGTTGGCGAGGTTGATCGGAATAACGGGTCCGTAGCGCTCCGCCATTTGCATGAGGATGCGCATCGGGTTGTCGCTGCCGATCTTGAGCAGCGGCGTGAGCTTGAACCAGATGCTCGATTCCTCACCGAGCCCTTGCGTGTGGGCCGGTTGGGCCGGTGCGGCTGCATCCGGTGCCTGCTGCTTTGCCGTCACGGTCATGATGTCGTCTCCCGGCAAAAAAGCCGTTCCAACGCCCTGTTTATGTCAGGTCCAGCCAACGGGATGTAAACTTGCCCCCAGCGGGAGGCTTGGTGCGGGGGTGCCGGGGCCCCTCAAAACCTGCGCCCCCGCAGGCATGCAAACCATTTGTGAACCGTAGCATCCTGGGTTCGCAAGTGTCCATGCGACCAGGGCTTTCCGCTTCATTTTAGCGCGCGCGGGAAGGGCCGAAGAATGCTGACCTGGGTCAGGGCAGCGGGGGCCAAAACAGGGCTTTCTCTTGGTTAATCGGGGCTTGCGGGCCCACCACTTTCTCCCCGGTAATATGGACACGGCCTGAGGCAAAAAGCGCCAAGGCGTGGGGATAGAGCATGTGCTCGGCCTCGAGCACCCGCGCGGCGAGGCTTTCGGCAGTGTCACCGTCGAGCACCGGCACCGCGGCCTGGGCCACGATCGGACCGCTATCCATCTCCGGCCGGACCGCGTGCACGGTGCAGCCCGTGACCTTCACGCCGGCTGCAAGCGCGCGCTCATGCGTGTGGAGACCGGGAAACGCCGGTAGGAGCGAGGGGTGAATGTTCAGCATGCGGTCGCGCCAGCGCTCGACGAAGCCCGGCGTCATCAGCCGCATGAAGCCTGCGCAGGCGACGAGGTCGACGCCGAAGGAGCGCAGCGCCGCGTCGAGCTCGGCCTCGAAGGCTTCGCGCTCCTGGAGGTGCTTGTGATCGACAACGCGCGTCTGCAGCCCTGCTCCTGCCGCCTTGAACAGCCCTTCGGCCTCTGGGCGGTTGGAGAGGACGCAGGCGATCTCGGCGGGATAGTCGGCTGCGCGCGCCGCCGCGATCAGCGACATCATGTTGGAGCCGCGCCCGGAGATGAGGATGCCGACGCGCTTTTTCTTGTCCGTCATGCCGGTCCCTTAGCACGGCGCGCCGCCGGCGAACGACTGCTTTGGGCCTAGGCTCCGCCGCTGTTGTTGAGCCGCTTAGCGAACCAGCGCGAGAACCATCCGGATGTGAAGTAGACGATGGCAAAATAGATCAACGCCACCACGACGACGATGCCGACAAGGAGACCGGTATTCTCCGCGATCCACGCCTGCGCCTCGGTCATGAACGCCTGCCTCTCGTCGACTTTGACCATAAACAGCGCGACGCCGACGATCTGGATGCAGGTCATGACCAGCAGCGCCAAGAAAGCCAGAAGCGCGAAGCGCAGTTGCTCGCCACGTTTGAAGGGGCGGCGGTAGGCGGCGACGAACTTTTGGGCACCCGCGGCTACCGAGCCGACCAGCACTCCGGTGGCGACCCCGGAATTCGCATCGATGTCGAAGCCCACGAGTATCGCGGTGACAAGAGCGGAAACGCCGAGATAGACCGCGCTGAATAACAACACGGCTGGCCGCAAGTTGCTTTCCGTGTCGGGTGGGGCGCTCGTCATGTTCAATCCTGCTATCGGCAATCCTCGGTGCTTAGCACGCGGCCGGCCGGCGCACGACCCCCGCGGCAGCCGGCGTCAGCGGACGATGGCTTGAGGGGCGACGTGCTAGCAAAGACGCTCTCTGCCTCGAGGTCCTTGCTGATCAATTGCCGCGTTGACACAAAACGGTCGCGAGCCCATTTAGTCGAAGTCACCCGAGCGGCGGCAAATCTCATCAGGAGATACCTCAACCATGTCTAGCGACAGCCCTAGTAGGACCGCGCCGTCGCCGGTCGCTGGGAGCGCCTGAGCGCTAGCTGAGGCTCACCCCGCGACAGGCTCCGGCCCGGTCGCAAGGAAGGTGAGCCATGACCACCGAAATCCGCTACCTCGCCCAGCAGCTTTTGCACGCCGGGCTTGCGCCGTTGAGCGAGCGTGACGCCCGCGTCATTGCGCGTGTGGCCAAGCGCGTGCACATCGCCAGCGACGTGAACAAAGTGTTCGACCAGCGCCTGACCTTCGGCCAGCGCCTTGCCGACCAAGTCGCCGCAGTCGGCGGCTCTTGGGGATTCATCACCGGCTTTGGCGTGTTCCTCGCCATCTGGCTTGTGCTCAACGCGGTCCTCCTGGTCGAGCACTCATTCGATCCCTATCCGTTCGTGTTCTTGAATCTGCTCCTATCGATGCTTGCCGCCCTGCAGGCGCCGATCATCATGATGAGCCAGAACCGGCAGGCGGCGAAGGATCGCCTCGCCGCAGCCCTCGACTACGAGGTCAACCTCAAGGCCGAGCTCTCGATCGCGCACCTGCACGAAAAGATCGACCTCCTGCAGGAGCGGCTCGGATCGCTGTCGGCCCAGGCGAAGAAGCAGCAAGCGCCGTTCGCCGAAGCTGCCGAGTAGAACGCACATGGGCCGCCCGACGGGGCGGCCCAAGCGTTCGCGTCAGACGCGGAACTCAGTACTGCTTCTTCGACGGAGGCAGATTGGACGGGCCCTCCGCAGCAGGAGGCATCGCGCTATCCGAGCCCTCGGTGCCGGCGGCGGCGCCGCTGCTGGCCAGATCTTGTACCAGCCCCTTGGCGCACGCGGCCTGGAACTCGGCCTTCGTCAGCGTGCCGTCGCTATCAGGGTCTGCGGCCTTGAAGTTTGTCACGTATCCCTGGGCCTGTGAGGCATCGATGGTCGATCCTCCGGTGATGTTCACCTTTTCCCAGAGAGTCGAGCACTGCGCCGCACTGAGTTTCATGGCCCCTTTTTCGGCCGCAAAGGCCACGCTGCCCATGCTCCAGCAAATTGCCAAGCCCACGATTGTGCATAGCATTCTCATTTGTAGTTCCTCCGATTCCAACTATAAGTGGAGCGGGCCGCTTGGGGCGGCTGCTCGCCGACCAAACGCGGCGGGCGAGGGAGGGTTCCGATCACCGTCGAATGCCAGATTTCCGGCACGGGATGGCCGTGTTGATGTGGGCTAGCCACATCTCGGAGGCGCGGGCGTGCCCGGGGGGGCGCCTGGGCGCGCGGCTCTCGACGCTTATGCTCGCTGCCTTATTCGGCCTGCTCGCAATAACGCCAGCCAGCGCCGGCCAAAGCGTCGCCTATGGCGCCTATGGACCCGAAGGTCCGCGCCTGCGCGAGCAGCTCTGGATCGTGCCGGGCGGCGACCCCAATCGCTACCTGCGCGCCACCGTGTTCCGCCCCTCCGATCCGCCGGGAAGCGTCGAGCCGGTGCGGCGTCCGCTCGTCGTCATCAACCACGGCACCTCGGACTGGACGCGCATGGCCGTGTCGATGCCGGTCTTCTATTGGCTCTCGCGCTGGTTCGTCGACCGCGGCTATGCCGTCGTGCTGCCGCAGCGACGCGGCCACGGCGCCACCGGCGGACCGCTCTCCGAGGCGCTCGGGACCTGCGCCGAGCCCGATCACTTCGCTTCCGGCCAGGTCGCCGCCGACGATGTCGTGGCGGTCGTCGATTACATGACGATGCAGCCGTTCGTGGCGCCATCGCAGACTGTCGTCGTCGGCGTATCAACCGGTGGCTGGGCCTCGCTCGCGCTAGCATCGCGCAACCCGGCAAACGTGCGCGCGGTCGTCAACTTCGCAGGCGGTCGCGGCGGCCACGCCGGCGGCGAGGCTAACGCCATCTGCGGGCAGGGCGAGCTGATCCAGGCGGCCGGCGCGTTTGGCGCCTCCGCACGCATCCCGACTATCTGGTTTTATGCCAAGAACGACAGCTACTTCTCGCCCGAGCTCGCCAAGCAGATGGCGGGTGCATACCGCGACCACGGCGGCGTTGCCGACCTGCACGTGCTGCCCGCCTATGGCGACGACGGCCACGACATCGTCGACGATCGCGCCGGCTGGGACCTCTGGGGCCCGACGCTCGCGCAGTTCCTTGGCGTGGAGGGCGAGCCGCAGTCTGTTGCGGCGGGCACCGGCAGACACCCGAGCACGCCCGCGCCGCTCGCCACGACCGTCTCCGCAACCGGAGACGGCGACACTGCGCCGACGCAGTAGGCGCGCGCGGCCTTCAAGACTTCAGTTTTGGATTTTCCCCGCAAGCAGCCGCAGGTCGGCATCGTTGCGCTCGAAGTCGAATAGGAAATCGAAGGCGTGGATCACCGCGTCCTGGAAGCGGTTAAGGCAGCGATAGTAGAGCCATCGGCGCTCCATGTGCCCGCCGAACAAGAGTTTCGTGGGATACGTGGTGACGCCCATCTCCACCCGTCCGATGCCGCGCTCCATCGCCATCTCGATCATCTTCAGCGCCATCACGAAGTAGAGGTTGAGCTCACGCCCCTCGGGATAGACCATGCCAATGTACTTGCCGATGACGCGGTCGGGCGCGACGAGCATCAACAGAAAGCTCATCAGCCGGTCGCCCTTCCAGCACAGCATCAACGTGGCCCTATCGCCGAGCTCGCCCATCACCTGACGAAAGAGATCGGGGTTCAGGTCCTCGAACTCGCCAAAGCGGCTCTTGCTCTGGTTGCGCGTGTTCTCAAACAGCGGGAAGAGCTGGTCCTCGATGCCTTCAGCCGAGGTGCGCAGCTCGATGCGCAGCTCCGGCAACGAGCGCAGCTTGCGCTTCATATAGGTGCGCGTCTTCTTGGGCAGCGAGAAGAGGTACTCGTCCATGCTCTGGCAGCGAACCGGCAGCGTCACCACAGGGAGGTTGGTCACGCGGTGGTAGCCGTGCTTGCCGAGGCTCGGGCTGAGCTGCTCGGCCTGGCCGCCGAGGCTCTTGATGGCGAGGATGGAGGCCCCGCGCGCCTGTGCCTCGCGGTTCAGGGTTGCGAGCAGCTCCGAGAGAATGCGGCGGCGCTGGAAGGGGAGCAGGTGCGGCGCAAACCCGATGGTGCAGCTGTCCGACATGGGCGATCCCAGGCCCATAACCGAGCGGGTGAGGGGGCGCGGCCAGCGCTTGTGCACCCAATCGGTGGCGCCCCGCACGCTGCCCTGGAACGGCGTGTCGAGCCGGTACTCGATGCCGAATACGGGCGCTGCCGCCAGTATCTGCTGGCCCTCGAAGGCCGCGATCGCAGACAGGGTGAACCCGGGCGGCGGCACGCTCTCAGCGATGCGGTAGAAATCCCAGCATTCGGGCTCGCCGGGCAGCATCTGCTCCCAGGCCGCCTTGGGGATCTGCTCAATGGAAGGAAGAAGCCGAATTTCCGGATGGTAGCCGACCGCGCCGCCCGACCCCGCAATCGCGAGGGCGCTCTCGAAAGCCGTCATGGTTTCCCCCTGTCTCCAACGCGAAGACCGGGGCGCTCGCTTTGTGGTTGAAGTGGGCCTGTTACCTTACGGGGAGATTACGATCGGCTTACGCCGGTGCGGCGTTTTGGCTCGCAACGATGCCGGCGACAGCGCCCGCGAGAGCGGTCAGCCCGCGTAACGCAGCGCTCCGGAGTAGGCAACGGCCCACGCCTCTCCTTTGCCCTTGGCGTCGCTGCGCACGCCACCCGGCGCGGTGATCTCGCCGACGATCAGCGGCGCCTCGCCGGCAGCACGCAACGCTGCGAGCACACCATCCGCCTGCGCCTTCGCCGCGACGACCACCATGCCGAGGCCGCAGTTGAACGTCTTGAGCATTTCCACATCGCTCAAATGCCCGGCCTTGGCGAGCCAGCCGAATACGCCCGGCGCGGTGAAGGCGCCGAGATCGATGCGCGCGGCTACGTTGTCCGGCAGCACGCGCGGCACGTTCTCCGACAGTCCGCCGCCGGTGATGTGCGCCAGCGCCTTGATGGCGCCGCTCGCGCCTCCCGTCGCCTTGATGGCAGCGAGCAGCGGCTTGACGTAGATGCGGGTCGGTATGAGCAGCACATCCGCGAGCGTGCGCTTTGCGTCGAAGGGCGCGGGCGCCTCCCAGCCGAGGCCCTGCTGCTCCGCAAACCGCCGCACCAGCGAATAGCCGTTGGAATGCACGCCCGAAGATGGCAGTCCGATCAGCACGTCGCCCACGTCGATGTCTGAGCGCGGCAGGATTTCGTCGCGTTCCACGGCTCCGACCGAGAAGCCGGCAAGGTCGTAGTCCTTGGCCGCGTACATGCCCGGCATCTCGGCGGTCTCGCCCCCGATCAGCGCGCAGCCGGCCTGCCGGC
>CAXMLT010000389.1:0-2710 GCA_964194245.1 uncultured Hyphomicrobium sp. | reverse complement strand
CCCGCCGCTTCGAGAGTGGCGGCGGTCACGTCGGCGATGGCGCAGAAGCCGATGCCTCCCTTGAGGAAGGCTTCGACCGCGATCTCGTTGGCGGCGTTGAGCACGGCTGGCGCTGTTCCGCCTAAGCGCAGCGCCTCGCGGCCGAGCCGGAGCGCGGGAAAGCGCACCTCGTCGGGAGCCTCGAAGGTGAGGCTTCCCAGCGCGACGAGGTCCAACCGCGGCGTCGGCGTCGCCATGCGTCGTGGCCAGGAAAGCGCGAGCGCAATCGGCGTGCGCATGTCGGGCGATGAGAGCTGCGCCAGCACCGAGCCGTCGGCGTAGCTGACGAGGCAGTGCACGATCGACTGCGGGTGCACGACGATGCCCAGCTGGTCGGCACGCACGGGAAACAGATGATAGGCCTCGATCAGCTCCAGGCTCTTGTTCATCAGCGTGGCGGAATCGATGGTGATCTTGGCGCCCATCGACCAGTTGGGATGGCGCAGCGCCTCCGCCGGCGTGGCGCGCGCCAAGCGCTCCGCGCTCCAGGTGCGGAATGGGCCGCCCGATGCCGTGAGCACGATCGTCTCGATGCTCTCGGGCTCCGCGCCGGCGAGCGCCTGCAGTGCCGCGGAGTGCTCGCTGTCGACGGGAAGAAGCTCGGTGCCGGCCTCCGCGATGGCCGACATGAACACCTCGCCGGCGGACACCAGGCATTCCTTGTTGGCGAGCGCCAGGCGCCGGCCCTGCCGCGCCGCCTCGAACGTCGGCTCGAGCCCGGCCGCGCCGACGATCGCCGCCAGCACGCAGTCGGCGGGCTCGGCTGCGGCGGCAACGACGGCAGCGGGCCCGGCGGCAACCCTCGTTCCGGTCCCGGCAAGCAGCGTCTTGAGCTCGCCGTAGAGCCCCGGATCGCCGATCACGGCGAGGCGGGCATTGGTCTGGCGTGCGGCCTTGGCGAGCTCGGCGAAGCTGCTCTGCGCGGTGATTGCCACGATCTCGAAGGCATCGGGGTGGTGCGCGATGAGATCGAGGGTGCTTCTGCCGATGGAACCGGTCGCGCCGAGGATGGTCAGGCGTTTGCGCGCCGTCGCAGCCGTCTCTCCCCTCGCCGAGCCTGAAGCCGGGGAAGAGTGCGTTACGCCGACTATGGAACCCTGAGACATCAGACGCCGAACAGAAGAGCCTGGGCTGGAGCGTGCGGATCGATCGCGAACGCGATCATGCCTGCGACGACGGCAACCGCAACGATGCTATCCATGCGATCCATGAACCCACCATGGCCGGGGATCAAGCCACTCGCATCCTTGAAGCCGAACAGGCGTTTCAGGGCCGATTCCCCGAGGTCGCCGGCCTGGGCCACGAGCCCGAGGCCCAGCGCGAGCAGGATCAGCCGCAGCGGCGAGGCGTCGATGATCTGCGCGAAGATCGCGCCCGCTATGACGCACGCGAGGGTTCCGCCGACGAGCCCGGCCCACGTCTTGTTGGGTGAGATTCGCGGCCACAGCTTCGGCCCGCCGATCGTGCGCCCCGCAGCATAGGCGGCGATATCCGACGACCACACCACCGCGAAGATGAGCAGCACCGCGAGAAACCCGTAAGGCGCGTCCTGCCGCATCCAGACGAGCGAGATCGAGGGCAGCCCGACATAGAAGGCGCCGAGCGCGGAGAGCCGCGCCCCGCGACCGAACACGAGCGGAACGAAAATGATCGCAGCCGTCACGATGACGGCGACCGCGAGAGCGGCATAGCCGGCGGTCGTCAGCGCAATCGCGGCAGTGACCGCGATCGCCTGCACGTAGAAGGCGACGTCGGCGCTCACACCGCGCACCATGCGGCCCCATTCCCAGCTCACGAACAGCGCAACGACGAGCACGAGCACTGCGAACGGGATCGGCCCCGCATACGTGAGCAGGAGGGCAACCGCTGCGAGCGCGCTGCCCCACAGGATGCGCGCCCTCAAGTTCTGCGACAGGCTGCGCCCGCCACGTCGCTCAGTCTCGGACACAGCGAGGTTGTCGGACATAGGCTTGCCCCTCACGCCGTGGAGAGCTTGGAGCGGCCGCCGAAGCGGCGCTCACGCGCGCGGTAGCGGGCGAGAGCCTCCTCGAGCAGCTCGCGGCCGAACTCGGGCCAGCAGGCATCGATGAAAACGAACTCCGTGTAGGCGCACTGCCACAGCAGAAAGTTCGACAGCCGCATCTCGCCGCTGGTGCGCACGAGCAGGTCGGGATCGGGGATGCCGGCGGTGTCGAGCGCGCCGCTCAGCCTTTTGACGGTGACGTCCTCCGGCTGCATGCGCCCGGCGGCGACCTCCTCGGCGAGCTTGCGCGCGGCCTTGGCGATTTCGGCGCGCGCTCCATAGTTGAAGGCGATGACGAGCGTCAGCACCCGGTTCTCGCGCGTGAGCTCGCAGCCCTCGTCGATGAGGGCCATGAGCTCGGGGTCGACATTGGTGCGCTCGCCGATCACGACGATGCGTACGCCGGCTTGATGCAGCTCGGCGAGATCGCGGCGGATGAAGCGCTTCATCAGCCCCATGAGGTCGGCGATTTCCTCAGCCGGGCGCGACCAGTTCTCGGAGGAGAAGCTGTATAGCGTCAGGTAGGGGATGCCGAGGTCGATCGCCGCGCGCACCGTGCGCCGCACCGCCTCCACGCCCTTGCGATGTCCGATCGAGCGCGGCAGCCCGTGCTTGGCGGCCCAGCGGCCGTTGCCGTCCATGATGATG
>CAXMLT010000388.1:0-3069 GCA_964194245.1 uncultured Hyphomicrobium sp. | reverse complement strand
GGCCCGCTCGACATGCGCATGTCGCAGAAAGGGCCGAGCGCGGCCGACGTCGTCAATGGCACGGACGAGGAGGAGCTTGCGCGCATCCTCTATCTGCTGGGCGAGGAACGCCGCTCACGCGCGATCGCGCGGGCGATCGCGAAAGCGCGGGCCGAAGCGCCGCTGACAACGACGCGTGCGCTCGCCGATCTCGTCTCCCGCGTGCTGGGCGGGCGCAGAGAGGATGGCCGGCACCCGGCGACGCGCACGTTCCAGGCCTTGCGCATCTACGTGAACGACGAACTCGGCGAGCTCGCAAAGGGGCTGAGTGCGGCCGAGCGCTGCCTCAAGCCCGGCGGCCGCCTCGTCGTCGTGACCTTCCACTCGCTCGAGGACCGCATCGTGAAGCGCTTTTTTACCTCGCGCGCGGGCAAGGAAATCGGCACTTCCCGGCACCTGCCGGCGCAATCGTTAAAATCCAAGCTTCCGAGTTTCCGGATTGTTAACCCCCGTCCGTTAACTCCTTCGAAAGGAGAACTCGAGGTGAACCCGCGCGCCAGATCGGCACGGGCTCGGGTGGGGGTCAGAATGGAGGCCCCCGCGTGGCCCGCCGACGAAGCCGAGCTTGGGGTGCCCTCGATCGAGACTTGAACCCGCGCTGGAGAAGCTGTCCCCATGCGTATCGTCAATCTCGCGGCTTTCGCTCTCGCCCTCGCCAGCGCCTTCCTGCTCTACGGCATTAACTACGATGCGCGCCAGCTCGAGGCGCGGGTACAGGGAGAGGAGCGCGCAATCGACGGGGCGCGCAACGACATCGCGGTCCTGAAGGCGGAGCGCGCCCATCTCGGACGCCCGGAGCGCATCGAGCCGATCGCGCGAGCGCAAGGTCTGCGGCCAGCGGCCAAGCAGCAGCTCGCTGCCAGCCCCGAAGAGGCGATGACGCGCGCGCTGGCTCAAGCCAGCGCAGGGCACGCCCCGAGCGCGAAGGGTGCCGCGCGATGAGCGCCGTGACCACGCCGCAGGGCGATAGGGACGCGCCGCCAGACGCTCTCGCGCGCCCGCGCGCCAACGGCCCCCTGCGCACGCTCATTGCCATGATCGTGGTGGCGCTCGCCTTCATGGCGATCGGCGCCCAGCTCGTGCGGCTCGCGCTGCCGAGCCAGTCGGAGATCACGTCCTCGCTCAGCGAGACCGTGAGCGGCAGCTACGCGCGCCCCGACATCGTCGACCGTAACGGCCGGCTGCTCGCCTCCGACGTCGAAGCTTACTCGCTGTTCGCCGATCCCGCCCGAGTGCTCGACCGCGACGAGGTGGCGGAAAAGCTCGCCTCCGTCTTCCCCGATCTCGATGGCAACGCGGTGCGCAAGGACCTCTCCGACCGCAGCCGCCGCTTCGTCTGGATCCGGCGTGGGCTGTCGCCGCGGAAGGCGCAGCAGGTCCACAACCTCGGGCTTCCCGGCCTCGACTTTCGGCGCGAGCTGCGTCGGGCCTACCCCGGCGGCACGCTCGCCGGTCACGTGCTCGGCTCCGTCAACATCGATAACCGCGGCGTTGCCGGCATTGAGCGGTACGTGGACGAGTCGATCGGCGTCGACGCCGTTCAGAGCGCGACGCTGACCGAGCGTGCGCCCGTGCGGCTGTCGCTCGACCTCGGCGTGCAGCACGCGGTCGAGAGCGAGCTAGCGGATGCCATGCGCCGGTTCGAGGCAAAGGGCGCGGCAGGCCTCGTGCTCGACGCCAACACGGGCGAGGTGCTCGCCTCCGCCTCTTTCCCCGAGGTGGACCCGGCGCGCCCGACCACGAGCCTCGAGACGGCGCGCGCCGACAAGATCGCCGGCAGCACCTTCGAGCTCGGCTCCGTGTTCAAGACGGTGACGCTGGCCATGGCGCTCGAGGGGGGCTACGCCAAGCTCGACACCATTCTCGACGTGCGCCAGCCGCTTGTAGCCGGCCGCTTCACCATCCGCGACCTGCATCCGGTGGGGCGCCCCCTGTCGGTCGCCGAGGTGTTCGTGCATTCCTCCAACGTCGGCGCCGCGATGCTGGCGACGCGCGCGGGGCCGCAGAAACTGCAGGCGTTCCTGCAGCGGCTCGGCCTGCTCACGCCGATGCAGACCGAGGAGGGGCCGATCGCCGTACCACAACCGCCGGCGCGCTGGGGGCAGGTCGAGACCATGACCATCTCCTACGGCCACGGCCTCGCGGTCTCACCCCTACAGTTCGCGGTCGCCGCCAGTGCGCTGCTCAACGGCGGCATCAAGGTCTCGCCGACGTTCCTGAGGCGCGCACCCGATCTCAATCAGGCGAATGTGCCGCTCGTGAGCGCGGCGACGAGCGAGCACATGCGCGACCTTATGCGGCTCAACGTCACCGATCCCGCCGGCACGGGTAAGCGCGCCGCCGTCCCCGGATATGCCATCGGCGGCAAGACCGGCACGGCGGAAATCCCCGGCCCCGGCGGCTATCGGGAGAAGGCCGTCATCTCCTCTTTCCTAGCCGCGTTCCCCATCGACAAGCCAAAGTACCTCGTGTTCGTGCTGCTGTTTGAGCCTAAGCCCACGCATGCCGCTGGCGGCGAGGTGCTCGCGGCCCTCAATGCCGCACCGACGGCGGGCCGCATCATCGCGCGCATCGGGCCCGTTCTCGGCATGATGTCGGCCTCAACGACCGGCGCGTCGGGCGTAGAGTTTGACGGGACTCTGGCCGCAAAATATGAAGCTCAGTGACGCGTTCCCCTATGCGTCGACACCACACAGGCTGAAACACGGGTTGAAACGGGCCAATGCTCCTCTCCTCACTCGTGGGGGCCGACGTGACGGCTCCACCCGGCTCGGGAAGCATCGACGTAGCCGGCCTGACGGCCGACAGCCGCCTGGTGCGCCCCGGCTACCTGTTCGTGGCGGTCGCCGGCACCAGGGCCGACGGGGCGCGCTTCATTGCTGACGCGGTAGCGAAGGGCGCGGCTGCCGTGCTTACGGGCTCCGCCACGGAGGTGGTGGGCCAGCCCGTGCCCGTCCTGCGCGCCGACGAGCCCCGCCGCGCGCTCGCGCTGATGGCTGCGCGGTACTACGGCGCGCAGCCGGCGACGGC
>CAXMLT010000387.1:0-1620 GCA_964194245.1 uncultured Hyphomicrobium sp. | reverse complement strand
CCCGCCGTTGCTGACCTGCCGCTGCCGACCAAGCGGCTAGGTTTTGGCCCAACGGGTCAAGTTGCGCAGCCAAGGGATCGCGGTGCCGGAAAGGCCTGCCAGGTCGTGGCTGCGGGCCGCGATGTCTTTGAGGTTGTCGCGCAGCTGACCCAGCGCGAAGTCGAAGGTCATGAGCCGGAGCACTTCATCGAGCGGCAGCGCGCGCAGCTCGCCCCGCTCGCGCATCTGACCGATGTCGAGCTCGAGCGCTGACAGCGCCTCCAGGACAGCGGAGAGGTCAGGCGCAGCCGCGGCGCTGTTGGCTTGCGCATATTGCGCTCGCAGAGCGTCGACAGCTGCCAACAGCTTCTCCAGATTCGGCCGCAGGACAGCAACGGCGCCGGCCGGCAACGGCTCCGCGACCGCGCGCAGCAGCATGATGTCCGTATGCCAGAAGCGGCGCAGCGCCCGCAGCACCGCGTCGGGATCGGGGTGGTCCGCGAGGAAGCCCGCGACCTCGAGTCGCGTTTCCTTGGCCAAGACGTCACCGGCTGCAAACGCAGCCCGGATCTTGGCGCCTGACGCCGTAATCGAATCCTGATCTCTCGGCTTTCCCAGCGCACTCGCGAGCGCGCCGGCCATGACGTCAAAAAGCATCGGCAATGTCCGCTCTATGTGCTCGGCAAAGGCAGGTCCGGCCCGCGACGGAAAGAGCATCAGAGTCGTCAGGACGGAGATGCCGGCGCCGATCGTCACCTCGAGCATGCGGTAGCCGGCAGACGAGATCGGCGGTCCGAAGCGCGGATCGCCGAGGATGACGATCGCCGCCGTCACGCAGGCAATGCGGAAAGGCGGCCGGCGCGCGGAGAAGAAAGCGAGCACGAGCACCGTCGCGGCCAATGCGGGGATCTTCCACTCCTGGTGGTCCGCAACAGCGAGCGCTACGGCACCGCCGACGATTACGCCGAGCAGGCTGCCGAGCAGGCGGTCGACCGCGAGCCCGAGCGAGGCGCCGACGTTCACCTGCGTCACCAGGATCGCGGTCATCACCGCCCAGAAGCCCTGCGGCGCTTGGAGCAGTTCGGCGGCGGCGTAGGCGAGGCAGGCGGCAACCGTCGTCTGGAGGGCCTGGCGCAGCCGCGGCCAGTTTTTGCTCCAGCCGCCGGTCCAATTTGTGAGATCTGACAAGGGAGACTGTGCCGCCGATGCAAAGCTGCAGAGTAAGCTGTCGCCGTTACGCTCGCGTTACCCATTTCTGCCCGATAGCGGGCGCCAGCAACCTGCGTTCCTTGACAGCCCGCGCCGCGCCCGAGTATCACCCTGGCGCTTTGGCACTCTCCTCGGCGAAGTGCCAAGTTGCTGACACACCCACGCCCGAACGGCGTAAGCTGGAGCTCCATTTCCCATGAAATTCCGTCCCCTGCACGACCGCGTGGTCGTCAAGCGCGTCGACAGCGAAACCAAAACGTCGGGTGGCATCATCATCCCCGATACGGCCGCCGAGAAGCCCCAGCAGGGCGAAGTCGTCGCCGTCGGGCCCGGCTCGCGCGACGAGGCCGGCAAGCTGATCGCGATCGAGCTCAAGAAGGGCGACGAGGTCCTGTTCGGCAAGTGGAGCGGCACCGAGGTCAAGATCGACGG
>CAXMLT010000386.1:0-1741 GCA_964194245.1 uncultured Hyphomicrobium sp. | reverse complement strand
GACTACATGTGGGCGACGGAGCGGCTCGCCGACATGGCCAAGCGGCACGCCAACGGCCGCATCGTATCGATGCTCGAAGGCGGCTACGATCTCACCGCGCTGGCGAAGTCGGTGGCGGTGCACGTCAAGACGCTGATGGACGTCGGCGCCTAGAGGACACGGCAGCAGCGGGAGGCAGCATGGATACCGCCATGGCCAAGACGAAACCAAACAACGCCGACATCAAGGACATGAGCTTCGAGCACGCGCTCAAGGAGCTGGAGACGATCGTCAACCGGCTCGAGCGCGGCGACGTCGAGCTCGAGGAGTCGATCGCGATCTACGAGCGCGGCGAGGTTCTCAAGGAGCACTGCGACCGGCTCTTGAAACAAGCGGAGGCCAAGGTCGAGAAGCTCACCTTCGCGGCCGACGGGAGCCCGAAGGGCACCGAGCCCCTCGACCCGCAGGAGTAAGCCTTGGCGTATCGCCGCACGGCGCCATTCGTCCACATCAGACTCCTGGAAGCATGAGGTCTGTGGCACCGCGTGGGCCCCGTCGGTTGGGCGGGAACGCGCCGCGGATTTTGCCGTTGTCAGGCAGGGGAGGGGCTATCGGGTCCCTTTCGGGACCGCGTCGAATGCTTCAAGCAATCAGGAGGTGTCAAATGACGCTCAACACCAAGGGGTTTACTGCACTTGTCGTTAGCCTCGCGTTGGTGACGGGTCTCGCAGTGGCCCCAGCGGACGCTTGCGGAAGGAAACACTGGAGGAGCGCGGACGCCGGTGCCATCCACGGTTACAAGCACTGGAAACATCATAGGGCCGAGCTGAAGTAGCAACGCTTGGGTTCCATAGCGCAACGATGCGGCCCCCGTCGGGGGCCGCATTTTCAATGCCGGCTGTCTCGGTCGCTCTCCCACGTATCCGCCAATATTTTTCCGCAGAACACGCCGAGCCGCAGCATCTCCTGCGGTGTCAGGTCGGGGGTGAACTCGGGATCGAAGTCGCGGCCCGGTCGGGCCGTGAGCTGGCAGCGATAGCCCTTCTGCATCTTGTCGTTAATGAGGAGTGAGCGCTTGCGCATGCCGCATGTCCCTGTTGCCGCAAAAATAGGCTAGCGGCCTGAGACGAATGGCCAATTGGCGCTTCGGGCTGGGGTCCGCTTAAGGGGTGGCGCGTCGCCGGTTAGCCGTATAGTGTGCCGCCGTTCGTGATGGCTTGTGCTCAAATTCGCGCATCCATCGCGGGGCTTGGAGACAAAAGTTCAGAAAACGGGAGAGGTACAATGAAGTATGGCATGAAGGCTTTGGCAGCGGTCGTGGCTGGCGCCATCCTCATGGGCGCGATGGCGGCTCCCGCCAGCGCCTGCCACTGGAAGCGTCATCACTGCCACCACCATCATCACTGCCGGTAATTAGTCTCAGCGTCTTGAGACTAGCGCAGCGCGGCTCCCCCGGAGCCGCGCTTTTGCTTGTCCGGGCTTGCCGCGTCGATTTAGGCTCTCTTGCGGCGGCGGCCGTCTGTGACATAACGGAGACCCAATCGTCGCATTGGATACCTCCGTGGATACTGCTTCGAAGACCCCCCTGCTCGATCGGGTGAAAACGCCCGAGGACCTGCGCAAGCTGCCCGAATCCGACCTGCCACAGCTCGCCGCCGAGCTGCGCCAGGAGACGGTTGATGCCGTTTCGGTGACGGGGGGCCATCTCGGCGCCGGGCTTGGCGTGGTCGAGCTGACGGTTGCCTTGCACTGGGTGTTCGAC
>CAXMLT010000385.1:0-6939 GCA_964194245.1 uncultured Hyphomicrobium sp. | reverse complement strand
GGTCCCTACTCGCTGCGGCTCGCCGCCGCGAAGGGCGACGCTGCGGCCCAGTTCGAGGTCGCTTCGCGCATCGCCGAAGGCCGCGGCGCCGACATGGATCTCAAGGAAGCGGCGCAGTGGTATCAGCGCTCCGCATCCAGCGGCTTTGCCCTGTCGCAGTTCCGGCTCGGTACATTCTATGAGCGCGGCACCGGCGTGCCGAAGGATCTCGCTCGCGCCAAGGTCTGGTACGGCCGCGCTGCCGAGCAGGGCAACGTGAAGGCGATGCACAATCTCGCCGTGATGATCGTGGGGCACGGTGGGGCGAAGCCCGACTATGCAACCGCGGTGAAGTGGTTCACGCAGGCGGCAAACTGCGGGCTCGCCGACAGCCAGTACAATCTGGCCATGCTTTACGAGAACGGCCTCGGCGTGCCCAAGGACGCCACCGAGGCCTTCAAGTGGATGGTACTTGCCGCCAACTCCGGCGATGCCGAGGCCAAAAGCCGGCGCGACGCCCTGAGGGCACAGCTCACCCCCGACGAGCTCTCCGCTGCCACGGTTGCAATCGAGACCTGGCGTGGCAAGCGCGGCGACCCGGTGGCCAACGACTCGCGCGCCGCCGCACAGGCCTGGAAGCGTCCGCGCATCGGCTGACGCCCGCCAACTCCCTTACACGCAGCGCGCCCGATGCCTCGCGGTGTCGGGCACAATTGCATTTTTACCGCCCTGCGAAGCAAAGCTCCGCTTACCAAGCTCTGTCCTTGACACGACGCATGCTGTCGGAGCATTCGTGGCCCCGAAGGCGGCGTAGAGGGTTTGCTGGCGGCGCCTTCCCACGCCGCCGATTGCGCGTCTGTGCAACGGCCTAACCTCCTACGGAAGCGCTGCTCAAAGCCGCTCGCCGGTTCGACGCGGCGGCCGCATTGTCTTTCGGCACCGGCGGCGCCGCGCCGGCGCCTCGATTTCGGGATGTGAAGGCGCTCAAGGATTTGGTGCCGGGCGAGACCGATGAACATCTACCTGCCCATTGCCGAGATGTCCGTGAATGTCGCGGTCTTCTTGAGCATGGGCTGCGCGGTAGGCTTCCTGTCGGGGATGTTCGGCGTTGGCGGCGGTTTCCTGCTCACTCCGCTCTTGATCTTCATGGGCGTGCCCACCGCCGTCTCCGTCGGTACCGGCTCGATGCAGATCCTGGCCTCCTCGGTCAGCGGTGCCATCGCCCAATACCGGCGCCGCAACGTCGACATCAAGATGGGCCTGGTGCTGGTTGCCGGAGGTGTGGTCGGCGCGGCCATCGGCGTGGGGCTGGTGCGCATCCTTCGCCAAATCGGTCAGTTCGATCTGTTCGTGTCGCTGAGCTACGTCCTGTTTCTCGGCGCGGTCGGCGGGCTGATGATGATCGAGAGCGTCGGCGCCATCCGCCGCGCCCGCTCCGGGAAGGCCGTCACGGCGCGCAAGACCGGCCAGCATAGCTGGGTGCACGGCCTGCCCTTCAAGATGCGCTTCAAGCGCTCGAAGCTCTACATCAGCGCCTTGCCGCCGGCCGCCATCGGCGCCTTCGTCGGCTTCTTGGCAGCCGTCATGGGCGTGGGAGGCGGCTTCGTGATGGTGCCGGCCATGATCTATTTGTTGCGCGTGCCGACGAGCGTCGTCATCGGCACCTCGCTGTTCCAGATCGTGTTTGTGATGGGCGTGACTACGCTGCTGCAGGCAATGCAGAACAAAACCGTCGACGTGGTGCTGGCGATCCTGCTGATCGTCGGCGGCGTCATCGGCGCGCAGCTCGGGGTCATTGCCGGCGCCCGTCTCAAGGGTGAGCAGCTACGCTTCCTGCTGGCCGCGCTGGTGCTGCTCGTATGCCTGCGCATCGGGTGGGAGCTCATCGTGCGGCCGGGTGAGATTTACTCCATCGGCCCTCTGCTCGGAGGCATCTGATGGCGCCGATTGCAGCGGGGAGGACCGACCGGCGCCTCACTGTCGCCGCGTGCGCCGCCGTCCTGCTCGTGCTGCCGCACGCAGTGCTTGGGCAGGGGTTTCAGCGCACGCTGCCGCCGGTGCAGATGGGTCCGCGCCAGCCCCCGGTCGCCCAGCCGCCTCAGGACCCGGTCGAGACTGTCGAAGCCGACGTCTCCACCCGCAGCGTCGAGGTGACGACCGGCTTCACCGGCCACGAAATCCTGGTGTTCGGCGCCATCGACAACAGCCAGCAGCCCGAAAGCCGCGGCCAGGACCAGTCCGGCAGCAGCTACTACGACGTCGTCGTGGTGGTCGAGGGGACACCTTATCCGGTGGTCGTGCGCCGCAAGAGCGACGTCGCCGGCGTATGGATCAACACCTCCTCGGTGCTGTTTGCCTCGGTGCCGAGCTACTACGCGATCGCCTCGACGCGCCCCATCGATCAGATCGCAGGGCCTGGGGTGCTGGAGCGCAACTCCATCGGCTTTGCCCATATCAAGATGACGCCGGGGGGCGGCATCAAGTGGAAGCTCAGCGACTATGAGCTTTCTGGGTTCAGGGCCGCCGTCATCCGCCTGAAACAGGCGGAGCACCTCTACGTTGTCGAGGCCAAGGACGGCGTGACGTTCACCGGCCGCAGCCTCTTCCGCTCTACCATCGCGCTGCCCGCGAACGTGCCCGTCGGCCCGCTGGTCGCGCGCACATACCTCTTCCGCAACGGCGAGGTGCTGAGCGCGCACATCGCCCGCGTCACGCTCGAGCGCAAGGGCATCGAGCGCGTGCTGCACGATTTCGCGTTCCGCTATCCGTTCACTTACGGGATGATCGCCGTGATCCTCGCAGCGCTCGCCGGGCTCTTGGGCACGGCCTTCTTCCGCCGCGAGGTGGCCTGAGCGCCGCCGCTCAATCGCCCTTCAGGAGCCGCGCGGCCACGGGGTAAAGTCCCTCCTGGCCCAGCATCCACACGCGCAGGCCGTCGTCGCCGAACAGCGGCTCGAACGCCGGCTCGAGGATGTTGAGGCCGCCGGCATAGGTTCCGAACGCGGGCAACACCAGACGCCGTCCGTTGCCGACGAAGCACGGCCGCCGGATCGAGTAGCCGTGCAGCGACAACCGAGCGGCGGGGTGCATGTGCCCCGCAATCTCGTGCGTTACGTCGCCCGCCGCCGGCATGTGGCGGAGCACGATGCCCTCGACCTCGATGTCGCCGACGACGGTGCCGCCGAGCCGTTCGCCGATCTTGGGGTCGTGGTTGCCAGTGACCCAGATCCACTCGCGGTCCTCCTGCATGATCTGCAGGATCTCGAGTTCCTCCAGGCCGATGCGCTGGGAGGCCTCCTCGTCGTGCAGGCTGTCGCCGAGCGCTATCACGGTCGCGGCCTTGTAGCGGTCGATGACCTCGGCGAGGCGCCGCAGCGTCTCGCGCGTGTCGTAGGGCGGCAAGAGCTGGCCGCGGGCAGCAAAGGCCGAGCCCTTTTCGAGGTGCAGGTCGGCGACGATCAGCGCGTCCTCGCTCGGCCAATAGAGCGCGCCCGACATGTCGGCCCGGAACATCTTCCCGCAGATCGAGATGGTCTGGTCCTGGAAATCGTCGAAGGCGAGACGCTCCGGCTTCAGCTCGAGCATACGGGTTCCTCTTGTTGCGCCTCTTCGATGAGCTCGGACGCCGCCTCGCGCAGCAGGTCCTCGCGTGCGCGGCCCGCCACGGCCTCCGCGCCGATCTCGAGCAAGATCGGGATCGACAGCGGCGAGACGTGATCCAGGGGTTGATGCCTGATTCGTCCCTGCACGCGGCGCAGAAAATCGCCGAGCCGCGCGATGTCGAGAAGCCCTGTGGCCGCATCCGCCCACGCCGCCTCGATGAGGATGTGGTGCGGGTCGTGGCGGCGCAGCACGTCATAGACGAGGTTCGTCGACATGGCGACCTGGCGTCCGGTCTTCTCGCGCCCCCGGTGGCGGCGCTCCACCAGGCCCGCAATCAGCGCCACCTGGCGGAACGTGCGCTTCATCAGGTTCGATTCGGCGAGCCAGGCGTCGAGGTCGTCGCCCAGCATGTCCTCGGCGAAGAGTTGCCCGAGATCGAGGCGCCCGTCGGCGATCATCTGCGATAGGTCGCCCAGCCCCCACAGCGCCATGCCGTAGTCGTTGGCGACGAAGCCCAGAGGCTGTGCGCCGGCGCGGTCGAGCCGCCGCGTCAGCAGCATGCCGAGCGTTTGATGGGCGAGGCGCCCCTCGAACGGATAGGCGACGAGATAGTGGGACCTGCCGCGGTTGAAGGTCTCGATCAGCACCTCGTCGTGCGCGGGGATGACCGAGCGGCGCTGCTGCAGCTCCAGCCACTCCCCAACGGGGGTCGGCAGCTTCGCCCAAGCGCGCTCATCCGCCAGCATGGCGCGCACGCGCGCCGCGAGGTGCGTCGAGAGCGGGAACTTGCCGCTGTTGTAGCTTGGGATGATCGGGTCCTTTGCGCTCGCGCGCGTGACGAAGGCTTCCGTCTCGGAGAGACCTTCGAAGCGCAGCACCTCGCCCGCGAGCACGAAGGCGTCCCCGGGGCGGAGCTGCTCGATGAAGTATTCGTCGACCTCGCCCAGCATGCGGCCGCCGGCGAGCGCACCGTTGCCTCGCGCCGAGCGGCGGCCCAGGAGGCGTACCTTGATCATGGGCGCTGCCACGATGGTGCCGGAGTTCTGCCGGTAGGCCTCGACGAAGCGCGGATGCGCGATGCGCAAAGTTCCGTCCGGCTCGGCTTTCAGGCGCGCAAAGCGGTCATAGGTTTTGAGCGCGTAGCCGCCGGTCGCCACGAAGTCGACGACGCGGTCGAAGTTGGCGCGCGTGAGCTGGGCGTAGGGCGCGGCCGATACGACCTCCTCATAGAGCGCCGCCGGCTCGAAGGCGCCGGCGCACGCGGTGCCGAGCACATGCTGGGCGAGCACGTCGAGCGCGCCCGACCGCGACAACACCGCATCCTGTTCGCCGGCCTCCGCCGCATCGAGCGCGGCGCGGCACTCGAGCACCTCGAAGCGGTTCGACGGCACCAGGATTGCGCGCGAGGGCTCCTCGAGCCGGTGGTTGGAGCGGCCGATGCGCTGGATGAAGCGGCTTGCGCCCTTGGGCGCGCCGACGTGGATCACGAGGTCGACGTCGCCCCAGTCGATGCCGAGGTCGAGCGTCGAGGTGGCGATGACCGCCTTCAATGTGCCGGCTGCCATCGCGGCCTCGACCTTGCGCCGGCGCGCGGTGTCGAGCGAGCCGTGGTGCAGCGCGATCGGCAGCTCCAGGTCGTTGATGCGCCACAGCTCCTGGAACAGCAGCTCCGCCTGCATGCGCGTGTTGACGAATACGAGGCTCAGGCGGTTACGCTCGATCGCGTCGTAAATCTCGCTCAAGGCGTACAGCGTGGTGTGGCCGGCCCACGGCACCGGCTCGTCCATCTCGAGGATCGAGATCGCCGGCTTGGCGCCGCCCTCGATGCGCACGACATCGGCCATCTCGACGTACCGGTTGCTGCCGCGCTGGGGCACGAGGTAGGCGCGCAGTTCCGAGGGGCGCGCCACCGTTGCCGACAGACCGAAGCTCATGAGGTTCGGCGCGAGCGTGCGCAGCCGCGCGATGTCGAGCGCCAGGAGATCGCCGCGCTTGGTCGGGCTCAGCGCATGCAACTCGTCGAGGATGAGGGTGTCGAGGTCGGCGAACAGATGCCCGCAGTCGGGGTGGCTCAAGAGCAGCGCAAGCTGCTCCGGCGTCGTCATCAGGATGTCGGGCGGCCGCACGCGCTGGCGCTGGCGGCGGCTGACTGGGGTGTCGCCAGTACGCGTCTCGGCGCGGATCGGCAGGCCCATCTCCGCAATCGGCGCCATGACGTTGCGGGCGACGTCGACCGCCAGCGCCTTCAGCGGTGAGATGTAGAGCGTGTGCAGCCCGGCGCCGTTGTTCTCGCGCTTGTCGCGCCGCTGCTGCGCTAGGTTGACGAGGCTCGGAAGGAAGCCGGCGAGCGTCTTGCCGGCGCCGGTCGGCGCGATGAGAAGGGTCGAGCGGCGCTGCTCGGCAGCGTCGACCAGCGCGAGCTGGTGCGGCCGCGGCCGCCAGCCCCGGTCGGCAAACCAGCGGGCGAACGGCTCCGGCAGGGCGCGCTCCGCCCCCGGGCCGGCACGCGCACGCAGGCTGCGGGCCCCGGCGGCCTCGTCTTTGCTCAGCTCCTGCCTGCCGAGGCTTCGCACGCGCACTCCTCTTTAGTCGAAACCGCTCAACGCCTATGCTATGGCCCCCGGGCGCAAGGCGCGAGTCCGCTGCGCCCGGTGTGGCAAAGGCGAGGAGCTGAGGAAGCCATGGACAGCAAGACATTCCTGGGCGGCAGTCCCATGGGCGTTCTTATCCGGCTCTTGGTGCTGTCGCTCGTCGTCGGCATCATCCTGTCCGCGCTCGGCATCACGCCGCAGAACTTCTTCTTCCAGATCAACGTGCTCTTGCAGCGGATCTACGACCTCGGCTTCGGCGTCTTCCAGTCGATCCTGGAATACCTCGTGCTAGGCGCCATGGTGGTCATCCCGATCTGGTTCATCGCGCGCCTCGTCAAGACGGCGCGGCGCCCCAACGGACAGCCCGACAAGACATCGTGAGCCGGCGGGCTTTTGCCTAGAGCGGCCGCTTACAAACGTGGCCCTCAGCCGTCGAGCGGCTCTTGCGCCCACGTCTCGGCATCGAGTCCAATGAAGTCGGAGATCGCGCTAGCCTTGGCGGAGCGCACCGCTTGCTCCAGGTGCGCCTTGATGCGCGCGATCAGCCCCGGCCCCTGGTAGATGAGCCCGGTGTAAAGCTGGATCAGCGTCGCTCCGGCCCGGATCTTGGCAAGCGCGGCCGCGCCGCTGTCGATGCCGCCGATGCCGATGAGCGGGATCGTTCCGCCGGTTGCCCGGTGCACGCGCGCGAGCATCGCGGTCGAGCGATGGAACAGCGGACGCCCGGAGAGGCCACCCGCCTCGCGCGCGGCCGGATCGGTAAGCC
>CAXMLT010000384.1:0-2011 GCA_964194245.1 uncultured Hyphomicrobium sp. | reverse complement strand
CTCGACGAGGCGACGAGCGCGCTCGACTCCGAGGTCGAGGCGGCGATCCAGGAGCAGCTCGCCAACCTCATGATGGGCAAGACAGTTATCGCCATCGCCCACCGTCTCTCGACCATCGCCGCCATGGACCGCCTCATCATCATGGACGCTGGCCGCGTCACCGAGCAGGGCAGCCACGCCGAGCTGCTCCGCCGCGGTGGCCTGTACGCCGAGTTGTGGAGGCGACAGTCGGGCGGCTTCCTCGCGCGCGACGCCGCC
The DNA here is from genome assembly GCA_964194245.1 of uncultured Hyphomicrobium sp. Lineage (GTDB taxonomy): Bacteria > Pseudomonadota > Alphaproteobacteria > Rhizobiales > Hyphomicrobiaceae > Hyphomicrobium_A. The sequence continues at coordinate 1,753 of CAXMLT010000384.1, read as the reverse complement.
GATGCGGCCGAGTAGCGCGCGCGCGCGACGGTTGCCACGACATGCGCCAAATTGCCCCCCGCATTTTTGACCTGCGAGGGTTGAGAGCGGCCGGGAAGAATGTCAAAAAACCGCATGGCTATTGGGCCTATTCTGTAGGCCTATCGCAGACTGCGCGGGTTCGAGAGGGAGGAACCTCGAGCCCCGTCCGGCCCCGGACGGCGAATGCGCAGTGCGGCACTTCCTCGATGCGGAGGCACCCGTGGCAATTGACGCCGAAGAACCGACCCGCAGGGATTTCATCATCCTCGCGGCCAACGCCTTCGTTGCCGTCGGCGGCGCCGTTGCGCTGTGGCCGTTCATAGATCAGATGAACCCGGACGCAGGCGCGCTGGCGCTCGCTTCGATCGAGGTCGACATCACGCCCGTCAAGGTCGGACAGGCGATCACGGTTCTATGGCGCGGCAAGCCGGTCTTCATCCGTCACCGCACCCCGGAGGAGATCGCTTCCGCCAAGGCCGTTGACCTCGGAGAGCTGCGCGATGATTCGGCGCGCAACGACGCGCTGCCGGAATCGGCGTCCGCCGCCGATGAAAACCGCACCATAAAGGGCCACGAGGAGTGGATCGTGATGGTGGGGATCTGCACCCACCTCGGCTGTATCCCGAAAGGCCAGGCGCTCGGCGACAAGCGCGGCGACTACGGCGGCTGGCTGTGTCCGTGCCACGGTTCGCACTACGACACCGCGGGGCGCATTCGCAAGGGCCCGGCGCCGCGCAATCTCGAGGTACCGGTCTACTCCTTCCTGACCGACACCAAGCTCAAGATCGGCTGAGGAGCAAAAGGGCCATGGCTCTTCACGCATCGACCTACGAACCCAAGTCGCGCTTTGCGAAGTGGATGGACGTGCGCCTGCCCGTCGGGCGCCTGATGCACACGCAGTTCGTCGACTTCCCCACCCCGCGCAACCTCAACTACTGGTGGACGTTCGGCGGCATCCTGACCTTCTTCCTGATGGCGCAGATCGTGACCGGCGTGGTGCTCGCCATGCACTACCAGCCGAGCGCGACCGAAGCCTTCGACTCGGTGGAGGCGATCCGCCGCGACGTGAACTTCGGCTGGCTGATCCGTAACCTGCACGCGGTCGGCGCGTCGATGTTCTTCCTCGCCGCCTACATCCACATTTTCCGCGGCCTCTACTACGGCTCCTACAAGAGCCCGCGCGAGGTGCTGTGGATCATCGGCGTGTTGATCTTCCTCACCATGATGGCGACGGCCTTCATGGGCTACTCGCTGCCCTGGGGACAGATGAGCTTCTGGGCCGTGACCGTCATCACGAACCTCTTTTCCTCGCTCGACAGCATCTATTCGGGCCTCGGCACCACGATCGTCGAGTGGCTGTGGGGCGGCTACTCGGTGTCGGGCGTCACCCTCACCCGCTTCTACAGCCTGCACTACCTGCTGCCGTTCGTGATCGCCGGCCTCGTCGGCCTGCACCTGTGGGCCTTGCATCTCGTCGGCCAGAACAGCCCCATCGGGCTCGACGTCAAGACGCCGTCGGATGCCGTGCCGATGCACCCTTATGCGACGTCGAAGGATGCGGTCGGCATGTTCGCCTTCATAATCCTGTTCGCCTGGTTCGTGTTCTTCCTGCCGGACTACCTCGGCCACGCCGACAACTACACGCCGGCAAACAACCTCGTGACGCCGCCGCACATCGTGCCGGAGTGGTACTTCCTGCCCTATTACGCGATCCTGCGCGCGATCCCGTCCA
>CAXMLT010000383.1:0-2306 GCA_964194245.1 uncultured Hyphomicrobium sp. | reverse complement strand
TCGGCATCTGCGGCGAGCACGGCGGGGAATCGCGGTCGGTTGTGTTCTTCGAGGAGCTGGGGCTCGACTACGTGTCCTGCTCGCCCTATCGCGTGCCCGTAGCGCGGCTCGCGGCCGCGCAGGCCGCAATCCGCCGCAAGCGCGGCGGCAGCGCCGTATCTACTGACTAGAAGCTAGTCGCTCACCACCAGCCGCGCCGCTCCTGCTCGTCGAGCGAGGGCTTGCGCGGGCGCACGCCCTCGTGCTTGGGCAGAAGCAGAATGAATAGCAGCATGGGCGGCAGCACGAAGCACCACGCGATCCAGAACGAGTGGTCGCGGTTCTTGACGCCGGCGAGCACGCCGCCGAGGAAAGCCGAAGCCAGGGCGACAAGCCCCCAGATCACGACGCCTTTTGTGAAATCCATGACGGCGGTGCCTCAACAAGAGCGACGGCGACCGATCGAGGCGTCTTGATGTGGCCACGTGGCGGTTGCGCACAACTCCTGCGCAGCAACTGTGGCAAAATCAAGCGGGATCGTACCGCCTGTTAACCGGCCGGATCGAAGTCGAGCCCAACATCGAGATTGGGTGCCGAATGGGTGAGCGCTCCGACGGAAATGAGGTCGACGCCGGTCTCCGCGATCTGGCGCACCGTGTCGAGGGTTACGCCGCCTGAAGCTTCTGTGACAGTGCGCCCGGCAACCTTGGCGACGGCCGCCTTCAGCATCGGCACCGGCATGTTGTCGAGCAGCACGGCATCGGGGCCGAGCGTCAGCGCTTCATCAAGCTCGGCAAGGTTCGTCACCTCCACCTCGACCTTGACCATGTGGCCCGCGCGGCTGCGGATGCCGGACATGGCTTTGGCGATGCCGCCCGCCGCCGCGATGTGGTTGTCCTTGACGAGGATCGCGTCGAACAGCCCGAAGCGGTGGTTGAGCCCGCCGCCGGCGCGTACCGCGTGCTTCTCGAAGGCGCGCAGACCGGGTGTCGTCTTGCGCGTATCGATGATGCGGGCGCGTGTGCCCGCGATTCTATCCACGTAAGCGCGCGTCAGCGTGGAGATCCCCGACAGGTGGCCGAGGAAATTGAGCGCGACGCGCTCGGCGCCGAGCAGTGCCCGCGCGTTGCCGGAGACGCGGACGATTGCGTCGCCGGGCTTGACCGGTGCGCCGTCGGCGACGAGCACCTCGACGCGCGCTTCCCTGTCGAGCGTCTTGAACGCGGCCTCAGCAAGCTGCACGCCGGCGATCACGCCGGCTTTGCGCGTCGCGATGATGCCCGAAGCGCGCGCACCGGCCGGAATGGTCGCCTCCGACGTGATGTCGCCGGCAAGCCCAAGGTCCTCGGCCAGTGCCGCGGCAACCGCCGCGTCGACAAGCTCTCGCGGCAGGCTGAGTTCAGGCGGAGCGTTGCTCATCCGCAGCATCCGGCCTGGTGCAGATGCGCAGGCGCAGGCGTGGAAGTCAGGCGATCGAGCTCGGCGAGCGTCTGGAAGCTGCGGTGGGCGAGCGCTGGGCTCGTTTCAGGAAAATCGCTGCGGTCATGCGCCCCGCGGCTTTCCTGGCGTTGCAGCGCGCCGGACGCGATGAAGCGGGCGGCGAGCGCCATGTTAGCGAGGATGCGATCGTCTCCTGCGTCGCGTTCGATCTGGCTCAGCGCCGCGATAGCCTTGCGCAGACCCGCGGCATCGCGCACGACCCCCACGCTGTCCGTCATCGTGCGCCGCAGCCGCGCGAGCTTGGCGGCGCGGTCGACGGCAGGGCCTTGGGTAGCGCGGGTAATCCGCTTCAAGTTGACGGTCGGTGCGCAGCGGCTGTTGCGATCGAGCGCGGCGATGTCGGCGGCGGCGCGGGCGCCGAAAACGGCCGCTTCGAGCAGCGAGTTGGAGGCGAGCCGGTTGGCGCCGTGCAGCCCGGTGGAGGCGACCTCGCCCACGGCCCAGAGGCCCGGCACGGTCGAGCGCGCGCGCTCGTCGGTGGCGATACCACCCATGTGATAGTGGGCGGCGGGCGCCACCGGGATCGGCTGCGTGACGGGATCGATGCCGGCCTCCTTGCAGAAAGCGTAGACGGTGGGAAACGCCTCCGGGAAATGCGCGCCGATCGCCGTGCGGCAATCGAGGAATGCCCCGCGCCCGGCGGCGATCTCGGCGAACACGCCGCGCGCTACGATATCGCGCGGGCTCAGCTCTGCGCGCGGGTCGATCGTCGGCATGAAGCGTTCGCCTTTGCCGTTGATCAGGATCGCGCCCTCGCCCCGCAACGCCTCCGTCGCCAGCGGTGCCGGGTCGGCGCCGACGTCGATGCCGGTGGGATGGAACTGCAC
>CAXMLT010000382.1:0-6696 GCA_964194245.1 uncultured Hyphomicrobium sp. | reverse complement strand
CGGCATCCTTGGCGGCATCCTTGGCGGCCGGAGCGGCGCCGGGAGCGGCAGGCGCGGGCGCCTTATCCTGCGCGGAAGCCGGCAGGCCGGCGATCATCAGTGCGAACCCCGCCGCGGTGCAGAGCGCCGCAACGCGCTGGAACCGCCAAACTGCATATGTCATGGAATACATTAACCTCTCTCCGAGAGCTGGACCTAACCAGCTCAGCCCCACCGCTTGGCGCGCGTGCGTTGGCGCGCCTGTCAGATGCCCGTTGCCACCATCGACGGGGCAGTAAGGCTGGGAATGCGGCAATCCCGTGGCCGGTAGATTCCGCATTCGGCAATCGAGAAAACCGTCTGAAGCATCGTGGCAAAGGCGCAACGCGCGTTCGGCCCCCGCTTGCCGGGCAGGGCGTGCCCGGCTGCCGCTAACCTGTGATAAAGACGACCGGTTTTGCATGGAACGTCGGCCTCAACCGGCCGGATGCCAGAAATTCCCGGAGCCCGCATGCTGCGCTTGGCGATTGCCGCTGCCGCCTTGTTTTTAATCGCGGCGACCACGCTGCAGGCCGAGCCGGCGCACGGCATCGCGCTCTACGGCACCCCGAAGGAGCCGCCCGGCTTCACGCACTTCCCCTACGTCAACGCGGATGCGCCAAAGGGTGGTCGCCTCACGATGAGCGCGTTTGGCTCCTTCGACAGCACCAATCCGCTGATCGTCCGCGGCGTGGCAGCCAACGGCATCCGCGACTTCGTCATCGAGAGCCTCATGGCGCGCGGGCTCGACGAGCCGTTCGCGCTCTACGGCCTCATCGCCGAGACGGTCGAGGTGCCGGAGGACCGCAGCTCCATCACCTTCCACCTCAATCCCAAGGCGCGCTTCTCCGACGGGAAGCCGATCACCGCCGATGACGTGCTGTTCTCGTTCAACCTGCTCAAGGAGAAAGGCCGGCCGAACCACCGCACCTACTTCGCCAAGGTCGTGAAGAGCGAGCGGCTGTCCGATCGCGACGTGCGCTTCACCTTCGAGAGTGCCGGCGATCGCGAGATCCCGCTCATCCTCGGGCTGCTGCCGGTGCTGCCGAAGCACCTCATCAATCCCGACACCTATGAGGATACGAGCCTCGAGGCGCCCATCGGCTCGGGCCCTTACCGCGTCGGCAAGATCGATCCCGGCCGCTCCATCACGTTCGAGCGCGACCCTAACTACTGGGGCAAGGATCTGCCCGTGAACCGCGGACGCTTCAACTTCGATCAGATCCGCTTCGACTACTTCCGCGAAGGCTCGGTGATGTTCGAGGCCTTCAAGACCGGCCAGGTCGACCTGTGGGCGGAGGACGACCCGCGCCGCTGGGCCAACGGCTACGATTTTCCCGCCGTGAAGGACGGCCGCGTCGTCAAGCGCGCCTTCGACATCGGGCTCCCCGCCGGCATGACGGCGCTCGTATTCAATACGCGGCGCAAGGTGTTCGCCGATGCGCGCGTGCGTGAGGCGCTGATCTATCTGTTCGACTTCGAATGGATCAACCGCACGCTCTACGCCGGCCTCTACAGCCGCACCCAGAGCTATTTCGAGCGCTCGATCCTCGCCTCCGCCGGGCGCCCGGCCGACGCTCGCGAGCGCGATCTGCTCAGTCCCTACCCGAGCGCCGTGAAATCCGCGATCATGGACGGCACCTACCGTTTCCCGACGACCGACGGCAGCGGCCGCAACCGCCAGAACCAGGAGCAGGCCTTTCGGCTCCTGAAGGAGGCGGGATACACGCTGAAGGACGGCAAGCTCGTCGGTGCGGACGGCAACCAGCTCTCCTTCGAGATCCTCGCCGCCTCGACCTCGCAGGAGGCCCTGCTCCTGAGCTTCGCGCGCGACGTGGAGCGCCTCGGAATAGAGGTGAAGCTGCGCGTCGTCGACGGCGCGCAGTATCAGGCGCGGCTGACGAACTACGACTACGACATGATCCAGAACACGTGGCCGTCGTCGCTGTCGCCCGGCAACGAGCAGCTGTTCCGCTGGTCAACTGCCGCGGCGACGACGCCCGGCACGTACAATTTCGCCGGTGTCGAGAACCCCGCGGCCGACGCAATGATCGGCGCCATGCTCTCGGCGGCGACCGAGGACGGCTTCGTCTCCTCGGTGCGCGCGCTCGACCGCGTGCTGCTGTCGGGAGACTACGTCATCCCGCTGTTCTATACGCCCAAGCAGTGGGTCGCGTACTGGACGCGGCTGAAGCAGCCGGATACCACGCCGCTGTTCGGCTATAACGTCGAAAGCTGGTGGTCGGCAGAGGCGAAATGATCGACGCCGCCGAGATGCTTCCCCCGCGCTTCAACGTGGCGGCTTACAGCGTCGGCCGCGCCGCCGCGGCGCGTGGCGGTGAGCCGGCCCTGATCGTCGTTGACGATGCGAAGGCTGCGCGGCCGGCCGAGGTGTGGACGTTTGCGCAGCTCGAGGATGCGGTGTTGCGCATCGCTGGCGGTCTGCGCGAGGTTGGTCTCGAGCCCGGCGCGCGCATACTCATCCGGCTCGACAATACGAGCGCCTATGCGTTGCTATTCTTCGGGGCCATCGCGGGAGGCTTCGTGCCGCTGCCGACGTCGGCCCAGCTCACCGAGCTCGAGGTGCGCTTTCTCTGGGGGGACAGCGGTGCGCAAGCGATCGCCGTCGGCGGCAAGCTCGGCATCGGCGCGGTTCCGGCCGGCGTGCGTGTGTTCGAGGCCGACGAGATCTCGCGCATGATCGCGCGCGGGCCGCGTGCGCGCTTCGCCGACACCGCTGCCGACGATCCGGCGTTCCTCATCTACACCTCGGGCACGACCGCGCATCCGAAGGGCGTGCTGCACGCGCAGCGCTCCGCCTGGGGGCGCCGGCCCATGTATAGGGGCTGGTACGGCATCGGTGCAAACGACCGCATGCTGCACGCGGGCGCCTTCAACTGGACCTTCACACTCGGCACCGGGCTCACCGATCCGTGGGCCAACGGCGCGACCGCAATCATCTACACGGGCGAAAAGGACCCGGCTGTGTGGCCGCGGCTGATCGCGAACACCGGCGCGACGCTGTTTGCCGCGGTGCCGGGCCTCTACCGCCAGATCCTGAAATACGGCGATCTCACGCGTGACGCGTTGGAGGTGCTGCGGCATGGCCTCATGGCAGGAGAAGCGCCGCCGCCCGGTCTGTTCGAGGAGTGGGAGGGCCGCACGGAGCGGCCGCTCTACGAGGCGCTCGGCATGAGCGAGATTTCGACCTACGTTTCCTCGGGGCCGGATGTGCCGCGCAAGGCGGGCGCCGTCGGCAAACCACAGCCGGGCCGTCGCGTGGTCGTGCTGCCGCTTGACGGCGGCACCGAGCCGTTGCCGGCGGGAAGCGAAGGCCTGCTCGCGGTACACCGCTCCGATCCCGGCCTCATGCTCGGCCACTGGAACCGGCCGCAAGAGGAGGCGCAGGTTTACCGCGGCGACTGGTTCATCGGTGGCGATCTCGCGGCAATCGACGCCGACTGCTACGTGGCCCACCGCGGTCGCGCCGACGACCTGATGAAGGCCCTCGGCTACCGCGTGTCGCCGCTCGAGGTGGAGGCGGCGCTGCTGGAGCATCCTGCCGTCGCCGAGGTCGCCTGCGCGGAGGTGCACGTGCGCGCCGATGTGAGCGTCATCGGCGCCTTCATCGTGCCGAGGGATGGTGCGGCGCCCGACGCAGCCGAGATCGAGCGCTTCGCAGCGGAGCGGCTCGCCGCCTACAAGCGCCCGCGCACGATCGTGTTCGTCGACGCGCTGCCCCGCACCGCTAACGGCAAGCTCATGCGCTCAGGCCTGAAGCTGCCTTAGGCCATGCACGCACGTCCACTGTGGAATCGATAGCCGACGCGCGGTCTTCCGAAGTAACTGCCGCAAAGAGGCAGCGACGGATTCCCGTGCCGCAGGAACTGCCAGCATCCCCTAAAGGACGCCGGCAGACAGTCATTGACAGGTTGCTCGCCTAGTCTCGTGCGTTGGCGAGCATCGAGATAGGAGGCTGGCTACTTACCTTTGAGCTCTTGCTGATGGACCATTGTCTCTTGATAGGATCGAGCGCAAGACTCGTTACATCCTGTATCGGCCGCCTTTGCAGCGTTGGCATAGGTAACTGGGAGGGTGAGAAGGAAAGCAAGAATAAGAGCGGGCTTTATGGTGCATCTCCTCTTTAAGAATAAGACCTCAGCGAATGCTGTGGGACATAGGCGCGTTCTATCGGCAAATTTACGCGGTTGGCTCGGTTCCGCGACGCAGGGTTTCGCCCTTACCTGGCAAAAAAAGCATCGCACCTCAGTCTTAGGAAAAGCTGGTCCCTCTTGATTTAAGTTTAGATGATCTGGCTGCACCCGAAGGCGCATGCATCGCAGCAAAGAGCCCCCGATTTTCCCTTTCGGGTACTCGAAGGCCGTTCTAGCTGATCCACAAAACACAAGAGGCCGCCAGCTCAGGCGGCCTCTTTGCGAATGAGACCGGCGCGGGTCACAAACAGCAGCCGATCCTCCAACATCAAACGTCTGCTCGCCGCCTACAAGGCACGCGCGCGGTTCTGTTCGTCGACGTGCTGCCGCGCACCGCCAACGGCAAGCTCATGCGCTCGGCCCTGAAGCTGCCGGATGACTTTTCCACAGGCTGAGGCGGCCAAATGCTCAAAGCCTAGCGTGGGAAACGCGCCCCGACGGCTTTGCAAATGCGTCGAATTAGGGTGGTATCTGCGCCTCAGAGCCGCGGCGTGCCGGGGGAAACGGCAGGCGCCGGTCGCGTGCGGCTCGGGCTTTAGGAGGCGGGACATGCTGGACCAGACAATCCTCTATCTCGGCGCGCACCCCGCGGTGCTCACCGCCATGGGTCTCACGGCGGCGCTTGCCGGCGTCGGCCTGTGGTACGTCGTCCATCACCACCTGCAGGCGATCCTCATCACGCTGCTGACCGCGGCCGGCATCGGCTCCGGCATGCTCGTGCTCTTTCGCGGATTCCGCACCGACACGAAGGACCTGATGGGGATCGGGCTGTTCCTGATCGTGATCTTCCCGGTGATTTTCTGGCAGGCGATCAAGCAGCTCGAGCCGATCGAGCCCGTGGTGCGCACCGGCCGCCCAGGGCCCTCTCGCGCCTTCTACCGCCGCAAGAGCGCGTGAGTATCACGCGGCCTTCTTGGCCTTGACCGCGATGGCGACGAGCTCGGTGACGAGCGCGCGCACGCCCTTCAGGCGCTCGGCGGGCAGGTCCCACTCGCCCTTGAACACGAGCCGCTGATCGGGCTGCACCTTGACGCGCCCGCGCGAAGCCTGCACCAGCGCGACGAGGCCTTCGGGGTTCGCAAATTCGTTCTTGTGGAAGCCAATGACCGCGCCCTTCGGGCCCGCATCGACCTGAGCCACGCCCGCCTGCCGACACAGGCCCTTGATCTCCATGACATCGAGCAGATGATTGACCTCCTCGGGAAATTCCCCGAAACGGTCGACCAGCTCGGCCGCGAAGGCATCGATCTCGGCGCGCGTCTCGAGCGTGGAGAGCCGCCGGTAGAGACCAAGGCGGAGCTGCAGGTCAGAGACGTAGCTCTCGGGGATCAGCACCGAGGTGCCGAGCGAGATCGTGGGGCTCCACTGCTCGGCCGCCGTGCCGTCGATGTCGCCGCCCTTCATAGCCGCGACCGCCTCCTCCAGCATCGACTGGTAGAGCTCGAAGCCGACCTCGCGGATGTGACCCGACTGCTCCTCGCCCAAGAGGTTGCCGGCGCCGCGGATGTCGAGGTCGTGCGAGGCAAGCGAGAAGCCGGCACCGAGGGTGTCGAGCGACTGCAGAACTTTGAGGCGCTTGTCGGCCGCCTCGGTCAGCGACTTTCCGACCGGGATGGTGAAGTAGGCATATGCGCGCGTTTTCGAGCGGCCGACGCGCCCGCGCAACTGGTAGAGCTGGGCGAGGCCGAACATATCGGCGCGGTGCACGATCAGCGTGTTGGCGTTGGGCAGGTCGAGGCCCGACTCCACGATCGCGGTCGCGAGCAGGATGTCGTACTTGCCGTCGTAGAAGGCGCTCATCACGTCTTCCAGCTCGCCCGGCGTCATCTGGCCGCTGGCGATGGCGAAGGTCAGCTCCGGCACGGCCTCGCGCAGGAACTCGGCGACGTCGGGGATGTCAGCGACGCGCGGGACGACGTAGAACGTCTGCCCGCCGCGGTAGCGTTCGCGGCGCAGCGCGTCGCGCACGACGACGGGATCGAACGGCGAGATGTAGGTGCGCACCGCCAGGCGATCGACGGGGGGCGTGGTGATGAGCGACAGCTCGCGCACGCCCGACAAGGCCAATTGCAGGGTGCGCGGGATCGGCGTCGCCGACAGGGTGAGGACGTGCACGTCCTCCCTCAGCTTCTTCAGGCGCTCCTTATGGGTGACACCGAAGTGCTGCTCCTCGTCGATGACGAGCAGGCCGAGGCGGTCGAATGAGATCGACTTGCCGAGCAGCGCATGCGTGCCGATGACGATGTCGATCGACCCGCTCTTCAGACCCTCCTTCACGCTCGCCAGCTCCTTGGCGCCGACGAGGCGCGAGGCCTGCGCGACGCGGATGGGCAGGCCCTTGAAGCGATCGGAGAAGGTCTTGAAGTGCTGGCGCGCGAGCAGCGTCGTCGGCACCACGACCGCCACCTGGAATCCGCTCATGGCGGCGATGAAAGCGGCGCGCAGCGCGACCTCGGTCTTGCCG
>CAXMLT010000381.1:0-1696 GCA_964194245.1 uncultured Hyphomicrobium sp. | reverse complement strand
CAAGTCGCGAATCTGATGGGTCGGCAGGCGGAGGCGCCGCTCTGCGGCGCGCCAGGCTTGCTGGAGGGCACGCATCATGGCCAATTTTCCCACCCACATTCTCGTCGGCACCGTCGTCGCGGGCAGCCTCGCCACGCTCACGCTCGCCGCCGACGTGATCGCGCCTGAGAACCTCGTCGCAGTGACGCTGGCAGGCTGCGTCGGCTCGGTGCTCCCGGACATCGATCTGAAGGACTCGCGCCCGAGCAAGGCCCTGTTCGCGGGGCTTGCGATTTTCTTCTCGTTCGCGCTGCTATTCCACTTTGCCCCGCAGCTGTCGATCCTCGAAATGTGGTCCCTGTGGATCGGCACGCTCCTGTTCGTGCTCTTCGGACTACAGAAGTTGTTCCACAAGTACGCGGTGCATCGAGGCGTATGGCATACGATCGCGGCGGCGCTCGTGTGCTCGTTCGCGACGGCCATCTTCTTCTACTACGTGCTGGGCCGCCCTGACGGCGTCGGCTGGCTCGCGGCGGGGTTCATGTTCATCGGCTACCTGACACACCTGACCCTCGATGAGATCTACTCCGTCGATGTGCTCGGCGCGCACATCAAGAAGTCGTTCGGCACGGCGCTGAAGTTCGTCGATATGCGCTACAAGATTGCGACGACCGCCATGCTCGCTGCCGGCGCCGCCCTGCTCGTTATCGTGCCGCCGATGAAGACATTCGTCGACGGTATGTCCTCGCGACCGATGTGGACTGCGCTGCACGATCGGCTGCTCCCGCACCACCAGTGGTTCGCCCTCATCAGGGAGCGCGGCAGGCTTGCTGCCGCACCCGACGAACCGCCGCAGGCAACGGGCTCGCTCTCTGCGTCACCTAATGCGCCGGCGCCGGCTCAGCCTGCCCAGTGATGGGCTGAGCGCGCGCCGTGTGTAGGAGCATTACCCCGCGCGGCGATGCTCGATCCCGGCGATATAGGTGGCGACGAGATCATCGACCAGCGATCCGCTGGCGTTGCCTGTGACGGCTGCAAGCTTCTGTGCCGTCGAGAGTGACGTCATCCCGTGCACACTGGCCCACAGCGTTCGGGCTGCGCGCCGGTTCGCACTCGGATCGGACGCGTCAAATAGCGGGGCAAGCGCCTGCTCGAGCGGCGCAAGCAGCCCCTCGAGCTTGGTCTGGTACCAGAGCGGCACGTCCTGCCCCGCGGGCATCCTGTGCTCGCTCAGCAGGTTCCAGAGCTTGGGGCGCTCTTGCGTGAACGCGACGTAGGTCTCCGTCAGCCGCCGGACGCGCTGTTGGGGCGTGCCCGAGGCGTCCGTCTGGGCGAGCCGCTCGGTCAGCCGATCGAGCAGGCGGGCTTCGATCGTCAGCAGGAGATCGTCGAGGTTTTCGAACACGTTGTAGAGGGTGCCGGGCGAGTAACCAATGCGCTTGGCGATCTCGCGCGCCGACAGCCCGGCGAGGCCGTCACGCTCGACGATATCGGTTGCCGACTGAATGATCAGCTCCCGCAATTCCTCGGTAGTATGGATCGATCGACGGCCCATTTGCGCGCGCAACCCAAACTGGCTCGTTTGACCACGCACAGTTGCTACAATAGGCCGGAGACGGGCGTTAGCAAAGACATCGCGAATGCTGTGGAAGAAATCTGCCTTGACCAATCGAATGTAGCGGCGGACGAATTTTTCAGCGCGCACCCGCGCGGCGGG
>CAXMLT010000380.1:0-1971 GCA_964194245.1 uncultured Hyphomicrobium sp. | reverse complement strand
GAACCTACCTAACACTGCTTCTCGGCGTACGCCTGTTTGACCAGGTCAAGCTGCTGCCTGGCGGTTTCCCGCCTTGCTTGATCGTCGGCGAGCAGATGGTGGCTCCGATCGGCCGCAGCGCGCATCAAATTCACGGTCTCTTGGCCAAGCTGATCGCAGCTCAACGCTACGTAGTCGCCGTAGCCAAGCGATTGCCGCTCCGTCTCTAGGGCGCACCCCGCCACGATTAGGCAGAGTCCGATACGAGAAAACAGTCCGAGCACCGTGGGAAAAACTCCTTTCGAGGGACAGCGCGGAATCTCCTAATGTCCCGAGTGGGACAAGAAAAAAAATCGCCTGACGTACTCGGCTTCAGGGCCGCAAACGTTTCGAGAATCTTCGCCTTCTCCTGCGGAACCAAAGCCCCCGCATCGTCGTTGCATCGAAAATGTTTCAATCGGTGGAAGGATCCCGCTCGTGAAGAAGTTTCTCGCAACCCTCCTCTTTGTAGCCCTCGCGGGTCCTGTGTTCGCGGCGCCAAGCGATCCGGCCGACTTCGCGAGCAAGGTGGCCGTCGCCAACAAGTTCGAGATCGACACAAGTCAACTTGCATTGAGGTACGGTAAGGGTGCGGAGGTGAAGAAGTTCGCCCAACAAATGATCGACGACCACACCAAGGCCGGCGAGGAGTTCAAAAAGGCCGTGGCCGATCAGAAGATCGATCCGCCCAAGGATACGCTCGATCTCACGCACGAGGCCAAGTACGCCAAGTTGCGCGTCTTCACCACTGAGAACGGCTTCGATGGCTCATATGTTGGCGAGCAACTTGCCGCACACAAGGATGCGGTGGAGCTTTTCCATAGCTACTCGCAGAACGGACAGGCCGGTCCATTGAAGGACTTCGCTACCAAGACACTGCCGACGCTCGAGCATCATCTCATGATGGTGCAGAGCCTGAGCGATCAGAAGACGCAGTAATGACGGCGCGCGGGTTCCATGACGGGTTTTTCCTCGTCCGAAGGAAGTTCCTGTGATCGACAACTCCTCGAAGACAAAGCGCATGGCCGAGGAAGGCCAGCGCATACAAGCCGAGGTCGATGAGCGGGATCGGCAACACGGGCCCGAGAAGAACTCGGCAAATCCGATGCAGGCCGGGCAGCGCGAATATCCAACAAAGTTTCCGGCCCAGCACTTAGCCAAGCCTGGCTCAGAGAAGGATCTGCATCAGGCACCTATGTTCGAGGCGCCCGGCTACCAGGGATCGGACAAGCTCAAGGACATGGTGGCGCTGATCAGCGGCGGCGACTCCGGCATTGGCCGCGCTGTCGCCGTTCTCTATGCGCGCGAAAGGCGCCGATGTCGCGATCGTCTATCTCGACGAGCACGAGGATGCCAAGGACACCAAGCGTGCCGTCGAAGCGGAAGGCCGCCGCTGCACCCTCATCCCGGGGGACGTGTCCGATGCCGGATTCTGCAAGGATGCCGTCGAGACGACGGTGGGTGCGCTCGGACGTCTCGACATTCTCGTCAACAACGCCGCGTTCCAGGAGCACGAGAATGACATCGAGAAGCTAAGCGACGAGCACTTCGACCGCACGCTCAAGACCAATCTTTACGGCTACTTCTACCTCGCTCGCGCCGCAATCCCGCACATGAAGCCCGGCAGCTCCATCGTCATGACCGGCTCCGTGACCGGCCTGCAAGGAGCTAAAGAGCTGCTGGACTACTCGATGACCAAGGGCGGCATTCACGCATTTGCCCGTTCGCTCTCTTCCCACCTCATCGACCGCGGCATCCGCGTCAATGTCGTAGCGCCCGGGCCGGTGTGGACGCCGCTCAACCCAGCCGACCGTCCCGCGAAGGAGGTCGCTGAGTTCGGTTCCCAGACGGCAATGAAGCGGGCAGCACAGCCCGAGGAGCTCGCACCGGCCTATGTGTTCCTGGCCGCACCCTGCTGCTCGAGCTAGGTAGTGTCCGGGCACGTGGTGTAAT
>CAXMLT010000379.1:0-2162 GCA_964194245.1 uncultured Hyphomicrobium sp. | reverse complement strand
GTGTCGAGCAGGCTCTTGGCCACGCGCTTCATGTCGTCGAGGGTGACGGCAGCGATCATGGCGTTGCGGTTCTCGACGTACTCGGGGCCAAAGGCGTCCATCTTGATGCCCAGGAGCTGCGTCGCGATCTTAGAGTTGGTGTCAAAGCGCAGCGGATAGGACCCGATGAGATAGTTCTTGGCGTTGTCGAGGTCTTCCTGGCTCGGGCCCTTGTCCGCCATCTTCTTCAGCTCGTCGCGGATCACGTCGAGCGACTGGCCCATGGCATCGTTGCGCGTAGCAACCCCGCCCGAGAAGATCGAGGCGTGCTGATCGGGGTCGAGGTAGGTGTAGACCGAGTAGGCGAGGCCGCGCTTTTCGCGCACCTCCTGCATGAGCTTGGAGGCGAAGTCGCCACCGCCCAGGATCTGGTTTAGCACGAACGCCGGGATGAAATCCGGATCGCGCCGCGGCATGGCGCCGAGCCCGAACACCGCGACCGATTGCGGCACGTTCATCTCGATGACTTCCTGCTTGCCGCCGATGACGGGCGTCGTCTTCGAGACCGGCGTGAGCTGTGCCTTGTCGGGCAGGTCGCCGAACACCTCGTCGAGCAGGCGGCCGAGCTGGTCGGGGTCAATGTCGCCGACGGCGACGACCTTCAGCGTGTCCTTGGCGAAGATGCGCTTGCGGTAGCCGTCGAGATCGTCGTGCGTTACGGTACTGATCGACTGCTCGGTGCCGTTGGCTGGACGCGCGTAGGGGTGGCCCTTGAAGGCCACCGCATACCACTCGTTCTCCGCGACCTTGTCGGGGTCGCTCGCGGCGTAGACGAGGGCAGCGATGAGCTGCTGGCGGATGCGCTCGATTGCGTCGGTGTCGAAGTGCGGCTTGCTGAGCGCAAGCTTCAGCATCTCTGCGGACTCGTCGCGGTTCGCGGTGAGCGTCTCAAAGTCGCCGTAGAAGGCGTCCTTGGCTTCCTCGTAGCTCATGCGCATGGAGAGATCCTCCTCGCGCTCCTGGAACTCGCGCGAGGACAACTCGCCGGCACCTTCGTCCAGCATGGCCGTGACGAAATTGGCGAGGCCTTCCTTGCCGACCGGGTCCTGTGAGCTGCCGCCGTCGAACGCGAAGCGCATGGCCATCATCGGCACCGAGTGCTCCTCGACAAGCCAGGCGTCGATGCCGCCGGGGCTCTTGATAGCCTGAATTTTCATCGCGTTTGCGGGCGATGTGACGAAGAGGGTGACGATGGCGGCTAACGGTGCCCAAGTGGCCAGGCCGAGCTTAGCGCGCAATAGGTTCCCAAGGATCATGGGTTGGTGACCGGCTGCTCACGGCAGACCTGCCGTGCGCAGCGGGTTAATTTTTGGAGGCGGCGAAAGAGGACGCCCAAAAAGTTTGCGGAGCGTCGGTCGGGAGCAACGAAGCAAATGGGCTGCGACCACCTGCGCACTTTCCTGATCAAGATGCGTGCCATCGGCAAGACCTTGAAAATGCTCGTACAGAGGAATTGGCGGTGCCTGTAGTTTGCGCAGGTCGCTTCTGATTTAAGCACCGAAACGACTAATGCTTGGACGCCCAGGCTTTGATGATGCCGCTGCGACGCGTGTGATTGCTGGCCCCGGGCTTCCCTGTGGGCTCGGGGAAAGCTACGGGCCAGCACGGCAGCTGACTTGGTCTCCGCACTCCTCCTGCACAGGGGATCGCTCACGAAATGTCCGGTTTGCCCCCGTCTCCGACCAAACCGGACATTGGCTAGTTGGCTTCCCTTGCCTCACGCGGCAGCACGTACAAATCCGCCGCTCTGCCGCCACCTCGACGCCCGCGTCGGCGGTGGGCAAGGTATCTCTCGGCTGCCAGCCCCCCGACCAGCCGGCGCACCTGGCGAACCGTGCAGCCGCACGAGGCAGCTAGATCGTCCTGGGTCACAGAGCGACAGCTTGCCCGTCTCGTCCACCGCTCGCGCGATGGCGAGCAGGAGCTGCTTCTTGCGCCCGGTCAGCGGCTGTGCCTCAGCCCACACTGCGGCCTTCAATCTCATCACCTCATGCTTTCCAATCACGTTTCTCTCGCCGCACTTCTACGCCCTGCTTCGGTCACCTGTTGGAAACGGTGCCGTGTGCAACCCCAAACGCTTAGGCAGATGCTCAAGAACTTCTAAGCAGAGGGTCGCAGGTTCA
>CAXMLT010000378.1:0-4274 GCA_964194245.1 uncultured Hyphomicrobium sp. | reverse complement strand
GCGCGCTCGTTCAGGCCCGGCATGTAGAGCACGCTGCGGCGGGGGCGAACCTGCATGCCCGCTTTCCTCCCTCGTTGTGCGCCGCACCATAGCGCGCACAGGAGGGAACACCAAGACCGCGGTGATTGGCCTTGGCGGCGGTTGAGCGCTGCGGCAGAAACGGCGCACAGCTCTTCCACACCCGAGCCGGAGATCAGATGGCCCGCATCCTCGCTCTCTCCTCCCACGTCGCCTTCGGCTCGGTCGGCCTCGCGGCCATCGTCCCGGCGCTGCAGTCGCTCGGCCACGAGGTCATCGCGGTGCCGACCGTCGTACTGTCGAACCACCCCGGCTACGGCCCCTTCTCGGGCGAGCGCATCTCGGCGGCCATGCTCGGCCAGATGATGGATAGCCTCGACGCCAACGGCTGGCTCGAATCGATCGACGCAGTGCTGACCGGCTACCTGCCGGCGACCGAGCACGTCACTGCCGCCAAGGCCGCGGTGGCGCGCGTGCGCGCCGAGAACCCTGCCGCCCTCTACATGTGCGACCCCGTGTTCGGCGACGAGCCGGGCGGCCTCTACCTCGACGAAGCGACCGCGGACGCCATCGGCCAGCACCTGATCCCGCTGTGCGACGTGGCGACGCCGAACCTGTTCGAGCTCGAGTGGCTCGCGGACGTGGAGGTGAGCGACCTCGACAGCGCCTTCGCGGCGGCCCGGCTGCTCGACGCCCCGCGGGTGCTTGCGACCTCCGTTCCGGCGCCCGACCACCAACTCGCGACGCTGCTCGTGCACGCGGACGCTGCGCACGCATCCTTCGTGCCGCGGCGGCCGGCCGCCCCGCATGGCACCGGCGATCTCATCGCCGCGCTCTACCTAGGCCACGTGCTGAACGGCGCGTCGCCCGAGTCGAGCCTCGGGCGCGCGGCGGCCGCGGTCGAGTCCTGCATCGCCGCGAGCCAGGGCCGCGAAGAGCTTGCACTGTCGGACAAGGCGTGGAGAGTGGCCCAGCCGCTGCCGACGACCGCGATCTGACCACCGGAGAGCCCCAGCGCATGGCCACGAAAAAGCCCGCAAGCCAGCGCCTTGCCGGCGCGCTCGCCTTCTTCCAGCACGAGGCGGCGGGCGGCGTCGTGCTGCTGGCGGCGGCGGTTCTCGCGCTGATCCTGCAGAACTCGCCGGCGAGCCATCTCTACGACGCGCTGCTGGAGACGCCACTGATGCTGACGGTGGACGGCATCCAGATCGGCAAGCCGCTCTTGCACTGGATCAACGACGGCCTGATGGCGATCTTCTTTTTCCTCGTCGGGCTCGAGATCAAGCGCGAGCTGCTCGTCGGCGAGCTGTCGACCCGCCAGCAGGCGGCTCTCCCCGTCATTGCGGCAGCGGGCGGCATGGCGGTGCCCGCGCTCATCTACCTTGCGATCAACCGCAGCGATCCGGCGACGCTGCACGGATGGGCCATCCCCGCCGCGACCGACATCGCCTTCGCTGTCGGCGTGTTGGCGCTTCTGGGCCCGCGCATCCCCGCCTCGCTCAAAGTGTTCCTCTTGGCGCTCGCCATCATCGACGACCTGGGCGCCATTCTCATCATCGCCGTGTTCTACACCTCGGACCTGTCGCTGCTGGCGCTGGCGCTCGCTGCCGCCGGCATCGCCGTGCTTGCTGTGCTCAACCGCAGAGGCGTGGGCAGCATCGCGGCTTACGCGCTCGTCGGGCTGTTCATCTGGGTGTGCGTGCTGAAATCGGGCGTGCACGCGACGCTGTCCGGCGTCGTCACGGCGCTCGCGATCCCGCTGGCGCCGAAGCCGGGCGAGAAGCAAGGAATGCTGGAGCGGCTGGAGGAAAGCCTGCACCCGTGGGTGACGTTCGGCGTGCTGCCGGCCTTCGCCTTCGCCAACGCCGGCGTCTCGCTCGCGGGCATGACGCTGGCAAAGCTTGCGGGCACCATCCCCATGGGCATCGCGCTCGGGCTCTTCCTCGGCAAGCCGATCGGCATCATCGGGTGCTCGTACGCGGCGATCGCCTCCGGGCTCGCCGGCAAGCCGGAGGGTGCGACCTGGCCGCAACTCCTCGGCGTCGCCATGCTGGGCGGTATCGGTTTCACCATGAGCCTGTTCATCGGCATGCTGGCGTTCGCCGGGCCCGAGCATGCGGCCGAGATCCGCATCGGCGTGCTGGCGGGCTCCATCGCCTCAGCGCTCGCTGGTTACCTGGTGCTTCGCGCCGTCACGCGCGGCTAATTTCAGCTCTCCCATGGGGAGAGCTGTAGGGTGCCGCTACGTTGCCACGGCCTTCGCCTGCCGCGCCGCCTTCACGTTGGCCGAGCGCCGCTGGTGGTACTTCTTCGCCAGCTCGTCCCACTCGATCGTAAGCGTGCCGCCGGCGCCGTTGTGCTGGCGCTCCCAGTTGGTCAGGAGATCGAGACAGGCGTGGTCGATGTAGTCGAGATCGTTGACGTGCACGTGCACGTCGGCGCCGGGCTTTAGGCCCTCGAGCTCGGCAGCGAGCTTGGGCAACCGCACCAGCGTCGCCGAGCCTTCCAGATAAAGATCTACGCGGTTCTCCGCGGGGGTCTCCACCTTGCGGATCTCCAGATGCGAGAAGGCGTAGAGCAGCTTCAGCAGCGAGAGCCCGAGCCCGACCAGCACGCCCTCGAGCAGGTTCGTCAGCACGATCATCACGATGGTGACGACGTAGATGAAGACCTCGGTCTTGCCGAACTGCAAAAGCTTCGGCACCACCTTCGGGTAGGCGAGCTTGTAGCCGGTGTAGACGAGGATCGCGGCCAGCGCCGAGGTCGGGATGTAGCGCAGCGAGAAGGGGATCACGCTGACGAACAGCAGCAGCCAGAAGCCGTGCATGATCGCGGAGGCGCGCGTCACTGCGCCAGCCTCCACGTTGGCGCCGGAGCGCACGATGACGCCCGTCATGGGCAGCACGCCGAGCACGCCGCAGATGCTGTTGCCGACACCTTGCGCGGTAAGCTCGCGGTCATACTTGGTGCGCGGGCCGCGGTGCATCTGATCGACCGCGGTGGCGCACAGCAGTGTTTCGGCGCTGGCGATGAACGCAATCGAGATGGCGCCGACGAGGACGGGCCACTCGGTGATGCGCATCAGTTTTTCCGGCGTCGGGTAGATGGTTACCGACCAGAAGTTGTCCGGCACATTGACGTAGTTGATCTCGCCTAAGCCGAGCACCGCGGCAGCGACGATCGCCACGATGGCGCCCACCAGCGGCGCGGGGAACAGGCGCCAGCTCTTCGGCGCCAGCAGGCTCCAGGCGATGATGGTGCCGATGGTCAGCGTGCCGATGCCGGCGGCCTGCAGGTGGTGATCGCCCGCGTTGATCGCGTTCATGATCGACGTTGGGATTCCGAGCAGGTTCTGAATGCCGGTGCCGATCGGCTTGTAGTCGAGCATCACGTGGAACTGCGAGGCGAAGATCAGGACGCCGATGCCGGCCAGCATGCCGTTGATGACGGCGGGAGAGACGGCGCGGAACCACTGCCCGAGCTTGCACAGCCCGGCCACGAGCTGGATGAGGCCGGCGAACAATACGATCACGCCCAGCATGTCGACACCGAACTGCTGCACGAGCTGCCACACGAGCACCGAGAGGCCGGCCGCCGGGCCGCTGACCTGCAAGGGCGCGCCGGAGATGGTGCCGACGATGATGCCGCCGATAATGCCGGTAACGATGCCCGCCGTCGGCGGCATACCCGACGCGAGCGATATGCCCATGCACAGCGGCAGCGCGACGAGGAAGACGACGATGGAGGCGAGGAAATCGCGGCCGAAGGTTTCCGCCGTGTAGGGGGACGAGGGGGTCATGACGCTCCGTGCCAACTGGACCTAAGTTCACGCTGGCAGACGCACCCACGCAACAAAGATCGGAAATGCGCTACCCCCCAGCAGGGGCGGACGATAGCGGCTACCTCCTGCCCCGGCAAGCCTGCCCCGGTGCGACCTTGGAGCGGGTCTCGCCCGCGGGGGCGCGAGGGTAGCCGCCGACTATGCCTTTGGGCAGTTGCCGCGGCGGCTCCCGCGGGCTAGGAACCGCTCTCATCCAGAACACGCGGAAGATGGGAGCGCGCGCCATGAGCAGCTTTCCTGAGAACCTGGCCGATCGCTTCCGCCGCTTCAAGCAGCGCCACTTCCTTCCCAACGCCGAGCAGTATGAGGAGCTGGCGGCCTACGGGCAGACGCCCGAGGCGATGATCATCTCCTGCTCCGACAGCCGCGTCGATCCGGAGACGATCTTCGGCGCCATGCCGGGCGAGCTGTTCGT
>CAXMLT010000377.1:0-10928 GCA_964194245.1 uncultured Hyphomicrobium sp. | reverse complement strand
AGCGGCAGCACGGCGCCCGGCGCCAACACGGCCTCGGCATAGAACGCCGGATGCGGAAACGCGGCGGGCGAGGTCTGCCCGTAGAGCTGGCCCATGATGACGCGCACGGTCTTGCCGTCGGCCGATATGCGCGGCAGCTCGCCGGCGCCGTGATGGACGAAGGCCGGGGCACCCTCCTCGTGCGACTTCGGCAGCGCCGCCCAAGCTTGTATGCCAAACAAACGTGGCCCCTTGGCACGCTGCTCGGGGCCCGTGCGCTCCGAATGCACGATGCCGCTCCCCGCCGACATGAGGTTCAGTTCGCCCGGCTTGATTGAAAGCGCCGTGCCGAGACTGTCGCGATGCACGATCTCGCCGTCGAAAAGATAGGTGACGGTGGCGAGCCCGATGTGCGGGTGCGGGCGGACGTCGATGCCGGTGCCGATGAGGAACTCGGCCGGCCCCATCTGGTCGAAGAAGATGAAGGGCCCGACCATCTGCCTGCCGGCCGCGGGCAGCGCGCGGCGCACGGAAAAGCCGCCGAGGTCGCGTGCGCGGGGCACGATCACCTGCTCGATGGCGCCGCAGGAGTGCGGGTTGCCGGGGATAGGATCGTTGTCAGGCTGCCAGCTCATGCCCTTCCACCTTTCCGCCTTGGCGCGGGGTGTGCGTCCGCCGCGTCATGGCTATATGATGGGAACGGTCGTCATTTGCACGCGCGGATCAAGGCCGCCGGCGCGTGAGAGCCAATCACAGCATCAGGTGAGCGAAATGCCGGGCATTCTCGAAGGCAAGGTTGCCGTCGTCACGGGGGTTAGCCATGCGGGCCAGGTGGGGCAGGCCGTAGCCAGGGATCTTGCCGCCAAGGGCGCGGCGCTTGTGATCTGCGCGCGCACGCAGCCCAACGTGGAGGCGCGCGCGGCGGAGCTGCGCGCAGCCGGGGCGCGGGTGCTCCCCGTCGCCGCCTCACTCACCGAGGAGCCGCAGGTCGCTCGCCTCATCGACCAGACGCTCGCCGAGTATTCGCGCATCGACATCCTCGTCAATCTTGCGGGCGGGCTCACGCTCTATAAGCCCGCCGTCGAGTTCAGCCTCGAGGACTGGAACCGCGAGCTCAACAACAACCTCTTGAGCGCGTTTCTCGTCTCACGCGCGGCCTTCCCGCACTTGGCCAAGGCCGGCACGGGTTCGATCGTAAACTTCGCGCGCGCCGGGCTCTCGCAGGCCAACATGGTCGCCTACAATTGCGCCAAGGCCGGCGTCGAGGCGTTGACGCGCACCTTCGCGCTCGAGGGGCGCGATGCAGGCGTGCGCGTCAACGCCGTGGCGCCAGGACTGGTCGACACGGAGTCGAACATCGCGGCCATGAAGCCGAAGGACATGAAACGGTGGGCCAAGCGCGACGACATTGCCGAGGCGGTTGTGTTCCTTGCCTCGCCCGCATCCGAAGGCATCACCGGGCAGGTGATCGCGGTGACGGGCTGGGGCATCTGACGGCACAACGTGGAGGCCTGCCATGACCGCGGAAGAAGCCCAGCTCAGGGGGCCGGATTTCACGCAAGGGATCGAAGCCACTCGCCTCGCCGACGGCGCCATGCTGCTCGGCTACGCCAACGGGGAAGCCTTGCTGCTGGCGCGGCGGGGGGCAGAGATCTTCGCCATCGGCGCCGTCTGCACTCACTACAACGGCCCACTCGCCGAAGGGCTGTTGGTCGATGACACGGTGCGCTGCCCCTGGCACCACGCGTGCTTCAGTTTGCGTACGGGGGAAGCGCTGCGCGCACCCGCGTTGAACCCGATCACGTGCTGGAAGGTCGAGCAGGCCGACGGCAAAGTCTTCGTACGCGAGAAGGCGAAGAGGCAGCCGGCCGAGAAGCGCGCAGCAACCCCGGCAATGCCGAAGGCGATCGTCATCATCGGTGGCGGCGCGGCGGGCAACGCGGCAGCCGAGATGCTGAGGCGCGAGGGCTACGGCGGCCCAATAACTATGCTCAGCGCCGATGACGCGGCCCCTTACGACCGGCCGAACCTGTCGAAGGACTTTCTCGCCGGCAAGGCGCCGCAGGATTGGATCCCGCTGCGCTCGGCCGACTTCTACAAGAAGAAAGAGATCGGGGTCCGGCTCGATGCGTCCGTCACCTCCCTCGATCCGCAAGGCCGCGCGGTAGCGATGTCCGACGGCAACCGTGTGCCCTTCGATGCGCTTCTGCTCGCGACCGGCGCGCGCGTTGTGCGCCTCGACGTGCCAGGCGCAGACTTGCCCCACGTGCACTATCTGCGCACGCTCGACGACAGCACTGCGCTGATCGCGGCTGCGGAGCGGGCTCGGCGCGTCGTCGTGATCGGCGCGAGCTTCATCGGGCTGGAGACGGCGGCAGCGCTGCGCGAGCGCGGGCTCGAGGTGCACGTCGTCGGTCCGCAGGCGCGACCGCTCGAGCGCGTGCTGGGGCCTGAGCTCGGCGATATGATCAAGTCAATCCACGAGCAGCACGGTGTCGTCTTTCACTTCAACACCAGCGCCACTGCCATCGACCGAGAGGCCGTGACGCTCAAGACAGGTGAACGCATCGCCGCCGACCTCGTCGTCGCCGGCATCGGCGTACGCCCAGAGACCGGGCTCGCCGAGCAGGCAGGCGTCAAGGTCGATAACGGCGTCGAGGTCGATCAATACCTCGAAACGAGTGCAGCCGGCATCTTCGCGGCGGGCGACATCGCGCGCTGGCCCGATCCGCACACGGGCAAGCGCATCCGCGTCGAGCACTGGGTTGTCGCCGAACGGCAGGGGCTGACGGCCGCGCGCAACATGCTGAGGCTGCGCGAGCCGTTCGACGCCGTGCCGTTCTTCTGGAGCCAGCACTACGACTTGCAGATCAACTACGTGGGCCACGCGGAAGGCTGGGACCGCGTCGAGATCAAGGGCAAGCCGGCAGATCGCGATTGCGAGGTCGGCTATTTCGAGGGCGGCCGCAAGGTCGCGGTGGCGACGGTCGGGCGCGATCTCGACAGCCTGCGGGCGGAAGTGGAGCTGGAGCGCAGCCGCGCAGGCGCTTAGCCGCGGCAGCTTCGGGCGGTGGCAGGCTCCGCGCTCCTGTCGGGCGGATCAATCGTCGATGCTTTCGGACATGGATGCGCCTCCGACGCGAGGAGGGTCGCGAACTGGCACGCATGCGCCCATGCCAAGCCGGGGTCGTCGTTCTGGAAGAACTGCGACAACGCGAGCGTGATGTGCGGATCGGGCTGCGGCATGAGGAGGCCCTCAGATCTTTGCGAAGCGACCGGCCGGTTGGCAGGTGATCCTGCTGATGTACTGGTTGGGGTGCGAGGCAACCCACTTTGCACCTTCGACCTGCGACGCCATGAGGCAGCCGACCATGGTCGTATCCTCCTTAAGAGGAATAGGCGCCAGCTCATGGCAGGCGGCGCCTTCGACGATCGAGCAAACGCTAAACACCAGTTGAAGCATGGCCGCACTCCTGGCGGATGCCGGCAAGCTCGGCGATCTGGACTTGCGAAATCGGCAACACCACGAATGTCCGCCCGGTTCCAAATCGGCGCCAAAGCGGCTGGAGGAACCGCCGCACCCGCGCGTGCGTATCTCTCGGCACGCAAAGCAAAGTTACGGGGGTGCCGTAAAGAAAACGGGCGAATAAAATTGAGAATTGGAGGTAGAAAATGGCGACCGCGACCCACGAGCAAACGAGACGGAGCTACGTCGATCCTCGCAACGAGTATCCAGGGCCGGAGGACGCGGATTTCGCCGCGCACGTCCGCACCTACCGCTCCTTCATCCGCTACACGATCATCTTCGCCGCGCACGTCGCGGTAATCCTGGCGCTGATGGCGTATTTCCTCATCGGCTGACGGACACGAAATCGGGAACCCGCACACGCACGGAAGCACGGGTCCAAGCGTTCGCAAGCGGCTCGATGACGCATTCGCGAAGCTGAAGAAATGAAGCGCGTCATACTCAGCCAAGGGTGACACCGCTCGTGCCCGCCGCGCTGCGCTAGAACCCGTTCCAATAGCCGAATTGATAATTGAGGCCGACGCGCACGAGGCTGCCGTCGGTATCAAGCGTCCACGAGTACGTGTTCCCGTTCGAGACGCCAGACACATTGACCGAGCCGAAGTCGAAGTAGAGATACTCGACCTTCACGGTCCACTGCCCGCTGATAACAGTTTCGAAGCCGCCGCCGACGGTCCAGCCATTGCGGAAGGATCCGTTCTGCGCATTTATCGATAGCGGGCCGCCGCACGGCGGGAACGTGCACGCATTGACGACGGAGACGGTCGTGTCGGCGCCTATGTATCCTGCCGTAGCGTAGATCAGCCACTGATTGAACTGGATGCCGAGCCTGCCGCGCAGCGACAGGTCGAAGTCCATGTTCGTGCTGGTCGACGTATTGTAGATGAAGGGAATGAATGCGCTGGTAGCACTTCCCGCCAGTCCGAGCTCGCCAAGATCGCCTTCGAGGCCGTAGAGCACCGGACCGACCTGCCAGTTGTAGCCGAGCTGGATGCCACCCGTGAAACCGCTGGGAGCCGCGCTCCAGTAGTCGTTCGCCGCGTTATTACCGTTGTGGTCGTAGGCCGTCGTGCTGCCCCACGCCCCGCCGAGATTGGCCCCGAGGTAGAACCCGCCCCACGTGTGCACGGGGAGAACCTCGGTGGTCGAGTACGGCCCAGCGATACTGCTCTGCGGGCCGAGAACACTCACGAACGCCACGCACAGCACAAGCACCGACTGGATACGACGCATGACCCCTACCCCTCTTATTCGCTACGGATGCGCCACTGACTTGGACGCTCCGCCTACGCCAAAACGGGCACGCGGTATCGGGGTGGGGAAATCATGTCCCCGATATCAACAAGCGCCCAACTGATCTGATTCAGGTGTGGTAGAGGCGGCACAAGCGCGTCCAACCGCCTCTAATCCTTCGAGCATCGTCGCGGCCAACCGGAGCGACGCCGCAGCATCGTCAGGGAGTGAGCCATGACCGCCTTCCGGCAGACGCTGAGGACCGCAGCCGACCTCGCGGATGCGGGCCTTATCTCGCGCACGCGCGCGACCGCGATCGAGGCTGTCGCCGAGCGCTACGCGGTCGCGGTCACGCCGGCGATGGCCGCGCTAATCGACGCGAGCGATCCCACCGACCCGATCGCGCGGCAATTCATCCCGGATCCGCGCGAGCTTGACCGCCGCGAGGAGGAACGCGACGACCCCATCGGCGACGGCCTCAAGAGCCCGCTCGCGGGCCTCGTCCACCGCTACCGCGACCGCGTGCTCCTGAAGCTCGTCTCCGCGTGCCCCGTCTATTGCCGCTTCTGCTTCCGGCGCGAGATGGTCGGGCCCAGCAAGAGCCCTACGCTGTCGGATGAACAGCTCGGCGCCGCGCTCGACTACATCCGCGACCATCCCGAGATTTGGGAGGTGATCCTCACGGGCGGCGACCCCCTCATCCTATCGCCGCGCCGGGTCGCGGAGGTGACAGCCGCGCTCGGCGGCATCCCGCACGTCAAGGTCCTGCGCTGGCACACGCGCGTTCCGGCCGTCGCACCCGAGCGCGTCACGGCTGAGCTTGCCGCCAGCTTGCGCTCGCAGAAACAGGCGGTGTTCGTGGCGCTGCACGCAAACCACCCGCGCGAGATGACGGCCGCAGCGCGCATCGCCTGTGCCCGCCTCGTCGACAGCGGGATCGCGATGGTGAGCCAGACCGTGCTCCTGCGTGGCATCAATGATGACGCCGGCACGCTGGAGGCGCTGATGCGGGCGTTCGTCGAGGCCCGCGTGAAGCCCTACTACCTGCACCACGGCGACCTCGCACCCGGCACCGCGCACCTGCGCACGACGATCGCCGAGGGGCAGGCCCTGATGCGCGCGCTGCGCGAGCGGCTGTCGGGGCTCGCGCTGCCGCTATACGTGCTCGACATCCCCGGCGCACACGGCAAGGTGCCGATAGGGCCTGGCTATCTCACGCAGCGCGCGGATGTGCCGGGACACACGGTCGAGGACGCGCGCGGAGAGCCGCACGTTTATATGGATTGCTGCACTCTTGCGTCCTTCGGCGCGTCTGAGGCCGATTAAGAAGTGAGCACCACAGTGAGTCGCCTATTATTTAGGCACATGCCTGTCGGGGCATCATCTTCCCCGAGGGGTGTCTTCGCCACGGCAAGATCGTAAGCGATTGATGAAGCTAGTGTTTCTTGTCGAGAACGAGTTGGCACGACCACTGCACTTATTAAGGCAGCGTGCTGGCCCGGTCTTTTCCGGTCCGCACCAGACGATCCCGAGGATCTTCGGCAAGCAAGAAGCAGCAATGCTCAACACCGCACGCGAGCAGATGACCGCCGTTTGGCGGCTCGCAGCCCCGTATTTCGCGTCGCGCGACAAGGTACCAGCACGATTTGGTCCATTGGGGACGCGAGCCATTGAAGAACGCTGGCTCGGGTGCGGGCTACTGGCAGCGGTCATCGCCGCCCAGTGCGCCCAGGTTTCTCTCACAGTCTGGTTCAATTACTGGAATGCGCTCTTTTTCGATGCGCTCCAGAACAAGGACCTGCCGGCATTCTGGCAGCAGCTCATGACCTTCATGGTCATTGCCGCAGCCTTCATCGTCGTTGCCGTCTATCAGCTCTATCTCAATCAATGGCTGCAGATCCGGTGGCGTCGATGGATGACCCATCGCTATCTCGATCACTGGCTCAACGATGGTGCGCACTATCGGATGCGGCTCAGCGGGGACGCTGCCGACAATCCCGATCAGCGCATCGCCGACGACATCACACTGTTCGTCGATCAGACGCTGACCCTCGGCGTCGGATTGCTTTCGGCCGTGATCACTCTTGTGTCGTTCAGCGTGATCCTCTGGGGAATTTCGAGCCAGATCCCCCTTTCGATCGCGGGTTACGTTTTGCCCCTTCCCGGCTCTCTGGTGTGGATTGCGCTCGCCTTCTCACTAGCGGCGACGGCTGGCACACATCTGATTGGCCGCAGCCTGATACGTCTCAACTTCAGCAAGCAGCGCTTTGGCGCTGAATTCCGCTTCGCGCTCGCGCGCTTGCGCGAAAATTCGGAACAGGTCGCGATGCTGCGCGGAGAGGGGGCGGAGCGCGCCCTGCTTTCGGGCGGCTTTGCGAACATCGTCCAAAATTGGCACGCGATGATGCATCGGCAGAAGACGCTCACATTCTTCACGTCGGGCTACAACTAGTTCGCGGTCATCTTGCCGTATGCGCTGCTCGCTCGTCCCTTTTTTGCGGGACAAGTCGCGCTTGGCACCGTGATGCAAACCGCGGGAGCCTTCGGGCAGGTGCAAACGTCGTTCTCGTTCTTCGTGAATAGCTACGCGAGCCTCGCCGAATGGAAGTCGGTTGTCGATCGTCTTTCGGAGTTCGAGGCGCAAACTCGGCTCGCTAATGAAGCGGCCCTGAACACCGGGGTCAAACTCGACGCCGGGCGGCCGGAAACCCCCTTGTGCCGCGCCGATGTACACGTAGCGACACCCAAAGGGACGCCGCTTCTCAATGCGACCTACTTCGCGGTTGAGCCCGGTAAGGCGCTGCTGCTCAAGGGTTCGTCGGGTTGCGGTAAGTCGACACTACTGCGCACGATTTGTGGGTTCTGGCCCCATTCGCGCGGGCGCGTATTGCTGGCCCCCGGAGCTCGCGTGCTCGCCCTTCCACAACGGCCGTATCTCCCGCTCGGCTCCTTGCGCGCTGTCCTTACTTATCCGGCCAAGGAGGATGCTGTTGCGGACGAAAGGCTGCATAGCGCGCTAGCGAAGGTCGGACTTGCCGATCTCGTCACCCCTGATGCAGCGTGGGCACAACGCCGCTCAACGCGGCATGGCCAAACAACTTTGCCGAGGAATTCAGATCGGAAGCAGGGCCAAACTGCACGCAACTCATCGTGCAAATGGCGGCCGCGCACTTGCCGACGATATCGCAGCAAGGACAAGTCTTTTCAGAGGAGGATGTAGATGTAGCGGTGCGCGTACCGCTATCCGCGATTGCCGCTTGCATCGATCCCATGGCATTCGCGACGGCAACGGGCGATAGCACCAGCGCTATGCTGACAACAGCGGAAAGTATCAATTTGAAGATCGGCATGCGCGTGTCACCAGTTCTCGTTCTTATGCGATGCGCTGCACTTTGTTACACGTAATATCTGTATCTTTGATCGTCAATGCACACGTCCGCGTCTCGCACTGCGCCATCGCCTTGATCAGGCAGACTGCCTTCCTCAAGAGGGCTAAGCCGAGTTGCGGGACCTCCCGATATCGGTCAGAGTGACGCAACGCTACGAGACCGCCAAGGTCCGGCAAAGGGCTCGATCCCAGGGGAGAAATGCATGAACGAGCAGATCCCGCGCACCACGTTCTTCGGCGCATGTCCGCACGACTGCCCCGACACCTGCGCGATGGTCTACGAGGTTGCCGACGGCAAGCTCGTCGACGTGAAGGGCAACAAGCAGCACCCGATCACGCGCGGCACCCTGTGCGTGAAGCTCAAGGACTTCCACGACCATCACGCCAATCCCGACCGGCTCATGTATCCGCTGCGGCGTACGGGGCCGAAGGGCTCCAAGCAGTACGAGCGCATTACGTGGGACGAGGCGATCGCGGAGATCGGCAAGCGCTGGCGCGCGATTATCGCCGAGTACGGCGCGCAGGCAATCATGCCTCAAAGCTATCTCGGCAACATGGGCCTCGTTCAGGGCATCAACTCGGGCGATCCCTTCTTCAACCGGCTCGGGTCGACGGTCAACGAGAAGACGTATTGCACCTCGGGCTCCTCGACCGCTTGGCTGCTGACACATGGCCCCACCGGGGGCGTCGACCCCGAGAGCTTCGTGCACTGCAAGTACATCGTGATCTGGGCCTGCAATTCGATCTCGACCAACCTTCACCATTGGCCCTTCGTGCTCGAAGCGCAGAAGCGCGGCGCCAAGGTGGTCGTCATCGATTCCTACAAGTCGCGAACGGCGAAGGCTGGCGACTGGCACATCTGCCCAAAGCCAGGCACCGATGGGGCGTTCGCTCTCGCCATTATCAACTCGATGGTTGAGCAGGGCGTCGTCGATCAGGACTACGTCAACAATCACGCGTACGGATGGCCGGAGCTGAAAGCGCGCGCGGCCGAGTTCACGCTCGACTATGCCGAGAAGGTCACCGGCGTGGAGGCGGCCGACATCGCCAAATTCGCGCGTGAGTTCGCGACCTCGCAGCCGTCCGCCATTCGCATCGGGGTGGCGATCGAGCGCTCGGCCGGCGGCGCGCAAGCGGCCCGTGCGGTCTACGCGATCCCTGCGGTTGCGGGCTCCTGGCGCCACGTCGGCGGCGGCATGCTGCAGCTACCGCTGTGGGACTTCCCCGTCGATTGGGTAAAGGCTGCGCGGCCCGACTGGATCAAGCCCGGCACGCGCGTCGTCAACAACCTGCGGCTCGGCCAGGCGCTTACCGGCGAGATGAAGCTCGACCCGCCGATAAAGAGCTTGTTCGTGTTCTGCACCAATCCCGTCAGCCAATCGCCCGAGACCAACAAGATCGTCGAGGGGCTGAAACGCGAGGACCTGTTCACCGTCGTCGCCGAGCACTTTATCACGGATACGGCGAAGTACGCCGACATCATCCTGCCCTCCGCCATGGCCGGCGAGGCCGAGGACATGATGTGGTCGTGGGGGCACTTCTATTTCACGTACAATCAGAAAGCGATCGACCCACCCGGCGAATGCAAGCCGACTAGCGAGATGTGGCGGCTGCTGGCCAAGGAGATGGGCTTCGACGATCCCGTCTTCAAAATGACCGACAGCGAGCTCTGCGCGGCCTACATCAATTGGGACGATCCCAAGATGGGCGGCGTCGACATGGAGTATTTCAAGAAGCACGGCTACTACAGGATCGACGTCGGTCCCGTTGATACGCGCACTCCGCACGCCGAAGGCAAGTTCCCGACGCCCTCCGGCAAGGTCGAGCTGCTCTTGAACGGTGCCAAGAACTTCGTCGCCCCGCCGTTCCGCGCCATGTACGAGGGCGAGCAGGATGGCACACCCATCGATCCGCTCCCCGGTTATGTGCCGGTGCGCGAGTCACCTGAGACAAGCCCGGAGCTCGCCAAGGTCTATCCGCTCAACATCATCTCGCCGAAAAGCCACGGGTTCCTCAACTCGTGCTACGCGAACGAGCCGCACAAGATCAGGGGCCAGGGCGAGCAGTTCGTGATGATCTCGCCCACGGATGCGGCCAAACGCAACATTCGCGAGGGCGATCCGGTGCGCGTGCAAAATGCGCGTGGCGACTTCGAGGGCGTCGCCCGCGTAACGGAGGACGTCAACCCCGGCATCGTCGTGGCGACGCTCGGCTATTGGCGCTCGCTCAACCGCTCGGACGGATCGGTGAACTCGATCTCGTCGGATGCCTGGTCGGGCCTCGGCCGCGCGCCGACATTTTCCGACAACCTCGTCGAGGTCACG
Organism: uncultured Hyphomicrobium sp.; assembly: GCA_964194245.1. Classification (GTDB taxonomy): domain Bacteria; phylum Pseudomonadota; class Alphaproteobacteria; order Rhizobiales; family Hyphomicrobiaceae; genus Hyphomicrobium_A. Next base: position 478 of record CAXMLT010000377.1, on the reverse strand, counting down.
CGCGTCAACGGACGCGCCGCCTGACACTGGGCGCAATTGCCGCCGTTCTTGCAGCGGCCGTCGGAGGCGGGAGCCTCCGGCGGCCGCTCGTCTTTTGGGTCACACATCGCCCCGTCCTGCGCTTGCTAGTGCTGAGCGGCGGCGTCGAACCGCGGCAACCGCTCGAACGAGTGGAAGTTCGGCGGCGACGGCAGCGTCCATTCGAGCGTGGTGGCGCCGACGCCCCAAGGATTGGCCGGAGCCCGCACGTTGCGGCGGAAGGCCAGGATCACGTCCGCGAGGAATACGATGGTCGCAAGCACGGATATGTAGGCGCCGAACGAGGAGACCTGGTTCCAGAACTGGAAGGCATCGGGATAGTCGGCGTAGCGGCGCGGCATGCCTGCAAGCCCGAGGAAGTGCTGCGGGAAGAACGTGACGTTGACGCCGATGAACAAGAGCCAGAAGTGCCACTTGCCGAGCGCCTCGGAGTACATCC
>CAXMLT010000376.1:0-2282 GCA_964194245.1 uncultured Hyphomicrobium sp. | reverse complement strand
GGCATCTGCCTCAACTGGGGCTGCATTCCAACGAAGGCCCTGCTGCGGTCGGCCGAGATCCTGCACGAGATCGAGACGGCGCGAAGCTTCGGCATTGCCGTCGATGGCGCGGCACGCGTCGAGCTGCCGGCCGTCGTCGAGCGATCGCGCACGGTCGCCGGCGAGCTCGCCGCCGGCGTCGGCTTCCTGCTCAAGAAGAACGGCGTCGATGTCATCTGGGGCGAGGCGCAGCTCAAAGGCTCGGGCGCGATCGAGGTTACAGCCGCGAAGAGCAAGCTAAATACGCGCGATCAGACCCCGCCCAAAGATGCCCGCGGGCCGGGACGCTACACGGCGCGCCACATCATCCTCGCGACCGGGGCGCGGCCACGCGTGCTTCCTGGCATAGAGCCCGACGGCAAGCTGATCTGGACCTACTTCGATGCCATGCTGCCGCGGGCGTTGCCAAAGTCGCTGCTCGTCGCCGGCTCGGGCGCCATCGGCATCGAATTCGCCTCGTTCTATCGCGCGTTCGGCGCCGAGGTAACCGTCGTCGAGATCCTGCCCGAAATCCTGCCTGCGGAGGACGCCGAGATCGCGGCGCTCGCGCGCAAGTCCTTCGAGAAGGCCGGCATCCGCATCCTGACGGGCGCCAAAGTGACCGGGGTCCAAAAAGGGGCCAACAGCGTGACCGCGATGGTTGAGCTCGCCGGCGGCAAGCGCGAAACCATCACAGCCGAGCGGATGATCTCGGCCGTCGGCGTCGTCGGCAACGTCGAGGGGCTCGGGCTCGATGTGCTCGGCGTCGAGATCGAGAAGGGCCTCATCAAGGCGGACGGCCTGGGGCGCACCAACGTCGCCGGCATCTATGCCATCGGCGACGTGGCCGGTCCGCCCATGCTCGCCCACAAGGCGGAGCACGAGGGCGTCGTCTGCGTCGAGGCCATCAAGGGGGTCAATACCCACCCGCTCGACAAGCTGCGCATCCCCGGCTGCACCTACAGCCGGCCGCAGATCGCCTCCGTCGGGTTGACGGAAGCCCGCGCGCTCGCGGCCGGCCGCCAGCTCCGCGTCGGCCGCTTTCCCTTTCGCGCCAACAGCAAGGCCCTGGCGCTGGGCGAGCGCGAGGGGCTGGTCAAGACCGTCTTCGACGCCAAGACCGGCGAGCTGATCGGAGCGCACATGGTCGGCGCCGAGGTGACGGAGCTCATCCAGGGCTTTGTGATCGCCATGCAGATGGAAGCCACCGAGGAGGATCTGATGCGCACGGTCTTCCCACATCCCACACTTTCGGAAATGATGGGCGAAAGCGCGCTGTCGGCGTGGGGCCGGGCCATCCATATCCCGCCGCCCGCCAAGCCGGCCGGGCAGGGCAAGACTTAAGAGACCTAGCTTGGATCATCGGGAGGAATGCCAATGAACATCGAGACCCGCGCGCTGATTATCTTTCTCGTCATCGGATTGATCGCCGGCTTCATTGCCTCGCTGCTCATCGGGGGCGGCGGCGGCGTTCTTCGCTATTTGCTGACAGGCGTGATTGGCGCCTTTGTGGGCGGCTATCTGTTCGACGCTTTGAAAATCGATCTCGGCATCCGCAACCACCTCGTCTCGCAGATCGTAACGGCAACGGCCGGCGCAATCATCGTCGTATTGTTGGCGCGGTTCATCGCTTAAACTCGGGCAACAAAAAACGGAATCGGGAGGATGGGGCAAATGGAAGACTATCAGCAATACCTGCCGTGGATCATCATGGCCTTGAACGGCCTCGTCGCCGGCTGGCTCGCGAGCGTCTTGCTTGGCGGCGGCGGCCTGATCCGCGACATCTTCGTAGGCATCATCGGCTCGTTCGTCGGCGGCGCGCTGGTGCACGCAGGGCTGCTCAAGCTCCCCATCCTGCTCGAGTACCCCTGGGCGCATCAAATCCTAGTCTCGACCATCGGCGCGATACTCATCCTCATTCTCGCGCGGATCATCGGGCGCTGACGGGCGCCCGCATGGCGGATCTTGATTTGCGCGGGGCAAGCGTTCACGTTCAATGGGCAACTTCGGGCGCGGCCCGTGCCGATAGGATGCGCACGTGAGTAAGGCTGCCACATTGACCGAAGCGCCAGCTGTGCGCCTAGCAAAGCCGGCGTGGATCCGCGTGAAGGCCCCGGGGGCCGGCGCCCACGCGGAGACGTCGCGCATCCTGCGCGCGCGCGGCCTGCATACGGTCTGCGAGGAAGCCGGCTGCCCCAACATCGGCGAGTGCTGGGCCAAGCGACACGCGACGTTCATGATCATGGGCGACACCTGCACGCGCG
>CAXMLT010000375.1:0-5436 GCA_964194245.1 uncultured Hyphomicrobium sp. | reverse complement strand
CTGATCGTCGCCGACTTCATCAAGTGGGCGAAGGCGCAAGGTATCCCCGTCGGTCCCGGCCGCGGCTCGGGCGCCGGCTCCGTTGTCGCCTGGTCGCTCACCATCACCGACCTCGATCCGCTGCGGTTTGGGCTCCTGTTTGAGCGATTCCTGAACCCCGAGCGCGTGTCGATGCCCGACTTCGACATCGACTTCTGCCAGGACCGCCGCGACGAGGTGATCCGCTACGTGGCGGACAAGTACGGGCACGACCGCGTGGCGCAGATCATCACACACGGCAAGCTGCAGGCGCGCGCGGTGCTGCGCGACGTCGGCCGCGTGCTGCAGGTGCCGTATGGGCAGGTTGACCGGCTGTGCAAGCTGGTGCCGAACAACCCCGCTAATCCCGTCACGCTGGCGGAAGCCATCGACGGCGAGCCGAAGCTGCAGGAGGAGCGCGACCGCGAGCCGATGGTCGCGCGCCTGCTGGAGATCGCCCAGAAGCTCGAAGGCCTCTATCGCCACGCCTCCACGCATGCTGCCGGCATGGTGATCGCCGACCGGCCGCTCGAGGAGCTGGTGCCGCTGACGCGCGATCCGAAGTCGAACACGCCCGTCACCCAGTACAACTGGAAGATGGTCGAGGCGGCGGGGCTCGTGAAGTTCGACTTCCTCGGCCTGAAGACGCTCACCGTGCTTAAGAAGGCCGTCGATCTCGTCAAGCGCGGGCGCGGCATCGATGTCGATCTCGCCGGGCTCCCCCTCGACGACCGCAAGAGCTTCGAGATCCTGGCGAAGGCCGACACGGTCGGCGTGTTCCAGCTGGAAAGCACCGGGATGCGCGAGAGCTTGAAGCGGCTCAAGCCCGACCGCTTCGAGGACATCATCGCCATGGTGGCGCTCTACCGCCCCGGCCCCATGGACAACATCCCGACCTACATCAACCGCAAGCACGGCGAGGAGCCGATCGATTGCTTGCATCCGCTGCTGGAGCCCATCCTCAAGGAGACCTATGGCGTCATCATTTACCAGGAGCAGGTCATTCAGATCGCTCAGGTGATGGCGGGCTACTCGCTGGGCGAAGCCGACCTTCTACGCCGCGCCATGGGCAAGAAGGACAAGGCGGGCATGGCCAAGGAGCAGGCACGCTTCGTTGCCGGCGCGGTGAAGAACGGCGTCGAGAAGGCCGACGCGGTCTACGTGTTCGAGCTCGTCGACAAGTTCGCCGGCTACGGCTTCAACAAGAGCCACGCCGCTGCCTATGCGCTCGTCAGCTACCAGACCGCCTACATGAAGGCGAACTATCGCGAGGAGTTCCTCGCTGCCTCAATGACGCTCGACATGGCCAATACCGACAAGCTCGCGCAGTTCGCGGCGGAGGCCAAGAAGAGCGGCATCGTGGTGAAGCCGCCATGCGTCAACGCCTCCGAGGTCGATTTCCTCGCCGAGCCTTCGCGTAGGTCGGGAGAGCCCGGCGCCATCCGCTACTCGCTTGCCGCCTTGAAGAACATCGGCGCCGCGGCCGTCTCGACCATCGTCGCCGAGCGTAAGGCGAAGGGCCGCTACCCAGGCCTCGCCGACTTTGCCTCGCGCGTGAGCCCCAAGGCGCTCAACAAACGCGCGCTGGAAACACTTGCGGCCGCCGGAGCCTTCGACGCGCTCGAGCCCAACCGCGCGCTGGTGCACGCCAACGTCGAAAGCATTCTCGCACTGGCGCAGCGCCGCGAGGCGAATACGGCCTCTGGCACTGACGATCTCTTCGGTGGGGGCGGCACTGGGCCGCAACTCGACCTGCGTCCCGCGCAAGCATGGACGCCGATGGAGAAGCTTTCATTCGAGTTCGAGGCCGTGGGCTTCTATCTCTCGGGCCATCCACTCGATAGCTACGAGCGCGTGCTGCAGAAGCGTGGCGTCAAGCGCTACGTCGACTTCGAGGCCCTGACCGAGCGCGGCGCGACCGCGGGCCAGCTCGCCGGCATCGTGATCTCGGCGCGCGAGCGGAGATCGCAGAAAGGCAACAAGTTCGCTTTCGCCATGTTCTCGGACACCACGGGTCAGTTCGAGGCGGTCGTGTTCTCCGACACGCTGGCGCAATGCCGCGAGCTACTTACGCCGGGCACGCCGGTGCTGCTCACCGTTGCGGCGGAGCGCGACGGCGACACCGTGAAAATGCGGGTCGAGAGCATGCGCGGCCTCGATGCGGCGGTCGCCGACCTTCAGGAGGGCCTCAAGCTGGTGCTCGACACCAAGGTCCTTCAATCGAAGGGCGGGACCATCGCGACCTTGAAGGCGCTGCTGAAGCCGGGCGGCAAGGGCGAGATCCGGCTCGTGCTTGCGCTCGATGACCGCAACCGCGAACTCGAGTTCTCGCTCCCCGGCCGCTACGACGTCTCGCCGGCGCAGGCCGGTATTCTCTCGACGACCCCCGGAGTTAGGGAAGTTTTAGACATTTGACGTAGGATTCAGCGCAAGCCTTATAGCCGTCGAGATTGCGTAAAATGCTACGGATCGCTTGCATTACGCTCGTCCTTACCGCGGCTCTTTGCGCCGGCGAGGCCGAGGCGAAATATTGCCCGCGCGTGCTCTACCGGGCAACTCGCATCGTCGTCGTCACCGTGCCGACCATGCAGTCGACCGCCGCCTCCGTGCGCACCTTCGAGCGCGCATCGCCGGCCTCGCGTTGGGAGCGGCGCGGCGATCCGGAGCCGGCTGTGGTCGGTATGAAGGGAATAGCCTGGGGCAACCCTTATGTGTACCTGGCCGACAAGGACGAACCGCTGAAGCGCGAGGGTGACCAGCGCACGCCGGCCGGTGTCTATCGCGTCGGCCCGACGTTCGGCTCCGACGCGAGCAAGCGGCCAGGCCACCTGCTGCTGGTGCCGGAACAGCAGTTCTGCGTCGAAGACGCGAAATCGCGCTACTACGGCAAGATCGTGCCGCAAAGCGTGGTGGGAGAGAAGACGAGCGGCGAGGATATGGCCAAGGACCCGCTCTACCGGCGCGGCATCGTCATCGATTACCCGCCGCGGCCGCGGACGCAGGCCGGCTCCTGCATCTTCCTCCACATCTGGGGCGGTCCTGCTGTCGGCACCGACGCCCGCATCGCACTGCCCGAGGAGCGGGTCGCTTACCTGCAGGAATGGGCCGAGAAGCGTTTCACGGCGATCGCGATCGTGTCGGAGGATACGGTCGATCGCTACAAAGGCTGCCTGCCGTCGGCCGACATGGCAGCCGTTGGGGACGGAGCCACATCCGTACCGCTCCCCGTGCGCAAGCCCGCACCCAAGAGCGAGAGGCGCGCCTCGCTGCCCTGAGACTTCACTTCCAGAAGTGGTCGTAGAGGCTGAGGCCGATCTCGAACGCGATGAGCGCGATGATATAGACCTCGAGCCGGTGGCTCGTGCGCGTGGCCATGAGGTCGGTGATGGTCTCCGCGGTGTCGCGGATCACCTCGAGCTTGCGCGCGATTGCGCGGCCGCGCTGGGGCAGGTCGTACTCATCGACGAGGCGGGCCCAGAAACGCTCGAGCTCGGGATGGTCCCACAACACGTCGGGCTTTTCGTCGAGATCGACGCGGTCGGCGAGCCGCTGCTGTAGCGTGAGCGCCTGCCCGATTTGTTCTAGCAGCGAGCCCTGCGGGCTACGCGGTAGCCGGCGCTGTTGCAGCGTCTGCGCCACCCCATCGATGCGATCGAAGGCGAGCGCGATGCGCCGCTCGTCGTAGGCGAGCGTCACGCTCATGGCGAGCGCTTCCGCGACGAGCAGGAGCCGGTCGGGGTCCGCGGTCTTGATCTGCAGGCCGTTCACCGTCGAGACGCCCTCCTCCTCGTCGGGCTTTACCAGCAGACGCACGGCCTCCGTCTCGCGCTCTTGGAGCGGCGAGACGATGCGGGGGTCGAGGCTGCGGATCAGCCCCTCCTCATCGACCGGGTTCATGTCGAAGAAGACGGCGGCGCCGGACTTGAACAGCACAGCCATGCCGCCGCCGCCCGTCCGGAAGGCCAGGGGCACGCTGGAAAAGGCATCTTCGCGCTCGAGGCCCTTGACCTCGATGCGCTCCCCGAGTTGGAGCGCCCGGACCCGAATTTCCTTGTTGCCCATGCCACCTCTGCCGTGCTGCGGGCCGCTCAAAGGGCCGGCCGGGCCAAGCTTGTCATTTCGGGGTCAACACTCTATAAGCACGCCCATCTCGCACGCGGACCTCGCGCTCGGCGGATTAAAAGCCCCGCTCAGCGCTCCGGTGGATGGACCTGAAAACACAGGTTTCCATCTTATCTGGGTCCGCGGTGGACCAACCGGAAAAGGACTGCCCATGACGCTTCCCGCGTTCAATATGCGTCAGCTTTTGGAAGCTGGCGTGCACTTCGGCCACCAGTCGCATCGCTGGAACCCCAAGATGGCGCCCTTCATCTACGGCGCCCGCAACAACATTCATATCATCGACCTCACGCAGACGACGCCGATGCTGCATCAGGCGCTCACGAAGGTCTCCGACACGGTTGCCGGCGGCGGCCGCGTGCTGTTCGTCGCGACGAAGCGGCAGGCGTCGGGCTCGATCGCGGACTCGGCCAAGCGCAGCGCGCAGTATTTCATCAACCATCGCTGGCTCGGCGGCACGCTGACGAACTGGAAGACGATCTCCCAGTCGATCCGCCGCCTGCGCCAGCTCGACGACATCCTCGCCGATCCGCAGGGCCGCACCAAGAAAGAGGTGCTCAACGTCACGCGCGAGCGCGAAAAGCTGGACAAGGCGCTGGGCGGCATCAAGGACATGGGCGGCACTCCCGACCTCCTGTTTGTGATCGACACCAACAAGGAGAGCATCGCCATCAAGGAGGCGAAGAAGCTCAACATTCCGATCGTGGCGATCGTCGACACCAACTGCGATCCCGACGGCATCGACTTCCCGATCCCAGGCAACGACGACGCCGGGCGCGCGATCACGCTCTACTGCGACCTCGTCGCGCGCGCCGCGCTCGACGGGCTGGAGCGCAGCCAGACGGCGGCCGGCGTCGACGTCGGTGCCTCCGAGGCGCCTCCGGCGGAAGCGCTGCCGGGCAAGCCCGCGGAATTCCGTGGCATCGAGGCTCCGCGCGGCGAGGCCGACGATCTGAAGCGGATCACCGGGATCACGCCGAAGATCGAGCAGCGCCTCAACGACGCGGGCGTCTTCCACTTCTGGCAGCTCGCCGATCTCGATGCCGAGCAGATGGGCGCGCTCGACCGCAAGCTGCGCCTCAAGGGCCAGATCGAGAAGGAAGAGTGGTCGGCGCAGGCGAAGAAGTTCGTCGAAGCCACCGCGGTGTAAGACTACCCGCGCAATCGGCATCATCTCCTGTCAACCAGAGGGCGCAGCCTAACTGCGCCCGCCAAATGAAGAGCTCTCCCATGACGATTTCCGCGAGCCTGGTGAAGGAACTGCGCGAGAAGACCGGCGCCGGGATGATGGACTGCAAG
>CAXMLT010000374.1:0-6820 GCA_964194245.1 uncultured Hyphomicrobium sp. | reverse complement strand
TCGAGCAGCAGCGGCGGGAAGCCGCCCTCGCGCGAGATATCGGCGACGATGCGGCGCAGAAACGGGAACAGGATCGACGGACAGTTGACGAGCAGGAACGGTTCGAGCGCCTGCGCCGGGATGTTCTGGATCTTGAACAGACCGGCGTACACGATCTCGAGCTCGTAGACGGTGCCGTGCTGGTTTGACGCCTGCGCGTTGAAGTCGATGGCGCTCTCGTAGAGGTCCTGGCCGACGCCGTGCGCATTGACGTTGATCGAGAGCTGCAGGTTGGGGTTGTCGCCCGGCTCCTTCAGCAGCTTGCCAATGTTCGGGTTCTCGAACGACAGGTCCTTCACGTACTGCCCGACGACGTTGACGTGCACCGGCGGCCCCGCCGGCTTGTCCTGCGCGTCCGATCCGCCGTTCTTTCCGTCGCCTTCAGACATGGTTTTCTTTTCTCTTTTCCACTTGAACTCGTTGGTGCCGTGCGGTGGGCTACCACGCCGGTGGGAACGGCGGCAATGTGAAACGACAGGCCGGGCTCAACGGTCGCCGTGCCCATCGCCCGCATCCGGGTCGTGGCGCTCGTAGGTCCCGTCGATCACGGTCGGCTGGCGCGGCTCCACGCGGCGGTCGCGCCCGGAGACAAGGGGATGATCGTAGAGCTCCGGCACGACGCGGCGGATGCACCAGCGCCGCACCGGAGGCACGAGCAGGAGAAGCCCGATCACGTCGGAGACTAGGCCGGGAATAATAAGCAACAGCCCGGCCATGATGACGACGTAGCTGTCGAGCATCGGCGCGATCGGGATGCGGCCCTCGCGCATGACCTCGAAGGCGCGGGAGGCCACGGAAAGGCCCTGCTCGCGGATGACGATCGAGCCGAGGACCGCGGCCGCTATGAGCAAAAGCATCGTCGGCCAGAAGCCGATCGCCTGCCCGACCTTGATGAGAACGGCGATCTCGATCAGCGGAAAGGCGACGAAGAGGAGCACAAAAGCCCCGCGCAGGTAGGACAGCATGGGCGACCTCGTCGAGTTCTGCCGCGTTTCATATCTGAACGGATGCCAGCGGCGGCTGTGCAATGTGGTTGGCTTTGACGCGTTTGTGCCTTACTTTGCAGGGAGCTATCGTCGTTAAGAATCCGTGCTGGCGGATCGGATCCATTGGCCCATCTGTCAAGTTGCTGCGAACTTCGGCAGCAGAGTTTGGGCCGCGCGTTGCGCGCGATCATATATAGCTTTCGTATCCAGTCACGCCGTTGATGGCCAGGAAGGCACCGCCAATGGAGAAGATCGACCTTTTGACCCTCGTCTTGCTCATCGTTGCGGTGGTCGTGATCCTGAAGCTGAGGAGCGTGCTCGGCCGGCGCACGGGCGACGAGGAGGCGCGGCTCGAGCGCTACCGCGCCGAGCGGCGCCAGCAGAGCGCACCCGCCACGCCGCCGGCAGCCGACAACAATGTCATCACCGTACAGCGCCGCGAGCAGCCGGCACCGGCCCCCGTAGCCGAGGCCGCCGTCGCGCCCGATGCGGAGACCCGCATCAAGGACTATCCCGGCCTCAACGCGGACGTGCGCCGCGGCCTGCTCGACATCGTCAAGGTGGACCCGGGCTTCGACACCGATGCCTTCATCCGCGGCGCGCGCCAGGCTTATGAGATGATCGTGACGGCGTTCGCCGAAGGCAACCGCAAGATCCTCAAGGGGCTTCTCGACACCGACGCCTATCGCGACTTCGACAACTCCATCACCGAGCGTGAGACGCGCGGCGAGCAGGTCGACCAGAGCTTCGTTGGCATCAGCAAGGCCGACATCCTCGAGTCCGGCCTGAGGGACGGCAAGGCCCACGTCGCCGTGCGCTTCGTGAGCCAGCTCATCTCGGCGACGCGCGACAAGGCCGGCGCCGTGCTCTCCGGCGATCCGCAGAAGGTCAAGGAAGTGACCGACATCTGGACGTTCCAGCGCGATGTCTCGACGCCAAAGGCGCGCGAGAACCCGAACTGGAAGTTGATCGCCACGCAAGCGCCGGCCTAGCAGGCCGGTCGCGACTGCCGGGGGGCAGGGATGCGAGGGACACGGCACATGATGCTGACAGGGGGGAAAGGCAAGCGCACCGCGACACTGGCGGTGAGGGCGATCGCTTTGGCGGGTGCATTGACCGTCGCCTTGACGATTGCCGGGCTGTCAGGCGTCGTGACACAGTCGCTCGCCGAGCCGATCATCACCACGCAGTCCATCACGCCGCCCGGCACGCCAGCGCCGCAAGCCACGACGAAGTCGCCCGCCAAACCGCCCGCAAAATCCCTCACGAAGCCCCCTATGGCCAAGCCCACGAGCCCGCTGCCGACGCCATCGAAGCCAGTCACGCCGCAACTCGCCGCGCCGAAGCCGGCGGCGCCGCAACCAGTAACGCTGCAGCCGGCGACATTCGCCGATCTGCCGGGTTGGCAGGCGGACGATCACCTCGCCGCGCTCAGGACGTTCGTCAAATCCTGCGACAAGGTCATCAAGGGCATCCCTGGCGCGCCGGACTATGCGGCATCGGTCGCGCTCGCCGATGCCTGCCGCGCAGCGATGGCGATCAAATCGCCGACCAAGGCGTCCGCGAAAGCGTTCTTCGAATCCCGCTTCGTGCCGAACCGCGTGATCGACACGGAGAGTTGCGGTCTCCTGACGGGCTACTACGAACCGGTGCTCGAAGGCTCGCGCACGCGCGCCGGGCCCTACCAGACGCCCGTCTACCGGCGGCCGCCCGATCTCCTCAACGTCGTCGCCGAGACGCAGCGCGCGGTGAAGAGCGACAGCCTCACGCATGTGCGCAAGACGGACACCGGCACCCAGCCCTACTTTACGCGCGCGGAGATCGAGCAAGGAGCGCTCGCCAACAAGGGGCTCGAGCTTCTCTACCTCGCCGATCCGGTCGACGTGTTCTTCATGCACATCCAGGGCTCGGGCCGCATCCACCTCACCGACGGCACGACGACGCGCATCAACTACGACGGCAAGAACGGCCATCCTTATACGTCGATCGGGCGCTATCTCGCGGAGAAGGGGCTGCTCGACGCCAACAAGGTATCGATGCAGAGCCTCTGCAAGTGGCTGCGCGATGATCCCGAGCGCGGCAAGCAGGTGATGTGGCAGAACGCATCCTTCATCTTCTTCCGTGAGCTCAAGGACATCGGCGCCGCCGCAGGTCCGATGGGCGCACTGTCGGTGCCGCTGACGCCCGGACGCAGCCTCGCCGTCGATCCCACGTATGCCCCGCTCGGCTCGCCCGTCTACGTGAGCGCGCCGACGTTGGCCCCCGCCAGCGGCAAGAAGGGTGAGGGCTTCAATCGGCTGATGGTCGCGCAGGACGTCGGCTCGGCCATCAAGGGGCCTGAGCGCGGCGACATTTATTTCGGCTCCGGCGAGAAGGCCGGTAAGATCGCCGGCGTGACCAAGCATCCGGGTAATTTCTTCGTGCTCATTCCCGCCTCCGCTCCTGGCGCAGCAGCGCAAGCTCGCGAAACCCTGCCATGGCAGACGACCGACAAGGCCGGCCCCTGAAGAAGCCGGGCAAGCGCGGCCACGACCTTTCGGCCGAGGAGCGCGCGCTTTGGGAGCACGCCGCGCGAACATTGAAGCCGATCAAAGGAAAGGGCCGCGTGCACGCCGCGCAGGAGACGGATGCGCCGGCCGCTCCGCCGCGCCCGCCCTCGCACGAGAAGGCCGAGAAGGCCGAGAAGACTCCTGTGCATCGCGCGAGCGCCACGCCTCAGCGCGTGTCGGCCAGAGCCGCAACGCCCGCGGCTCCGCCACTGTCCGACCTCGACCGCCGTAAGGCGCGCAAGATCGGCACGGGCAGGGTCGAGATCGACGGGCGCATCGACCTGCATGGCATGCGCCAGGCCGAGGCGCATGCGGCACTGCGGCGGTTTTTAATGCGCGCCTACGCGGAAGGGCGGCGCTGGCTGCTCGTCATCACCGGCAAGGGCGCGCCGCTACGCCGGGGCGAGGACGAGGAAGGGCTCGTCAGCGTGCGCGAGGAGGAGCGCGGGGTGTTGAAGCGCAACGTGCCGCGCTGGCTCGCCGAGCCGGAGCTGCGGTCGATTGTCGTGGGGTTCACCACGGCCGCGATCCGCCATGGCGGCGATGGCGCGCTCTATGTGCAGCTGCGCCGCCGCGACCGGCCTGAATGAGCGGTCTGCCTCACCCGTCCATCACGCGGGGTTCGGCCGACTACGGGCAGGCGGCGGCCATCTTGTCGAGCGCTTGAGCAAGGCCCGATAGCGAGTAGGTGTCGGTCGTGCCGGTGCCCTTGATGGACACGCCCCGCACCACGGCGCTCGAGCCCTTCTTCATCGACTCGATCAGCTTCAATTCGTCGGTCGGGTCGTTGACGAAGCCGCGGTCGCCCTTGCCGAACAGCTTGAAGGTGTCGGAGCCGATGGTCACCGTCATGTCCTTGTCGGGCTTCACCGGATAGCCGGCCTTGATGCTCGGCTCGAGCTTGATGCCGTCCTTGGGCCAGGCTGAGATGTAGAAATAGATCGGGCCGCGGTTGGCGCCGATCGGCTCGACCGCCTGCGGCTGCGCCGCGACGAAGCAGACCTGCTTTGGGTCCGCGGTGTCGGCGTAGAGGCCCCAGGTGCCCTGATGCTCGACGAGGCTGACTGTCTGCGCGCTTGCCCCAGATGCCAACAACAGGCTCGACGCGATCGCCGCGGCGGCGATGCTGCGGATGGTGCTCATGTGGCCTCCCTCCCCTAAGAAAGGCATTGATCGGGGAAGAATAGGCCGGGCGGCCGGCCGCTGTCACCCGCCGCGGCCGGACTTACCACCGGTTAGTGGGTGCTTGGGGCCCCCCTCGCGCAGCGGCCTGTCGGCGAAGCGCGCGAGGCTTTTTACGCGGTCGTACATGACGATAGCTCCGGCCATCGCCACATTCACGCAGAAGCTCGTGGGGATGCGGACGACATAGGCGCAACGGGAAACGAGTTCGTCCGACAGCGATCCCTGCTCCGGACCGAGGATGTAGGCGGCCCGCAGCGGGTGGCGGAAGCTCGGCAGATCAATAGCTTCGTCAATGAGCTCCACGCCGACGAGCTTGCACCCCTGCGGCAGCGCCATGTCGGCGGCTGAGGCCCAGTTGTAGTGGGGGATGCGCCACTGGCCCTTTGAGGTGTCGGCGCGCGCTTCCAGCGCCTGGTAGGTCGCGCCCACGGTGAATGTGAAGCTCGCCCCGAACGCGTGCGCCGAGCGCATGAGGTTGCCGAGGTTCAGCGCCTTCGACATGCGCTCCGCGCCAATGGCGAAGTAGCCTTTCGGGCTGGGTGGCCAGTGGGCGGGAGGAGCTGCGGGCGTCTGCGGCATTCGATGGGACCTTGAGGGAGTTTCGACGCCTCGGTCCTTGCCCGGAGCGGCGGCGCATGGTGGAAGGGCAGCCGGTTGCCCCGCCGCACGCCCGGAGGTTTCACATGAAGGCCGCGCTTTGCAAGACCCTCGACGGGCCGGCGGGCATCGTGATCGAGGACATCGCCCCGCCCAAGGCCGGCCCAGGGCAGGCGGTGATCGCGGTCAAGGCGGCGGCCCTCAACTTCTTCGACACCCTTATCACGCGCGGCAAGTACCAGGTGAAGCCGGAGCTGCCGTTCTCGCCTTCGGGCGAGGTCGCGGGCGTGGTGGAGAGCCTTGGGCTCGGTGTCGAGGGCTTCGCCGTCGGTGACCGGGTGATGGCGTGCGTCGGTTACGGCGGCGCGCGCGAGAAGGTCGCGGTCGCGGCGGATGCGCTGGTGCGGATTCCCGGCGGCGTGAGCAACGAGATCGCGGCGGGGGTCAGCGTCACCTACGGCACCGCGATCCACGGGCTCAAGGACCGCGCGCAACTCAAACCCGGCGAGACGGTCGCCGTGCTCGGCGCAGCGGGCGGAGCCGGGCTCGCGGCCGTCGAGATCGCCAAGCTGACGGGTGCGCGCGTGATCGCGGTCGCGTCCTCGGAGGAGAAGCTCGCCGTCTGCCGCGCGCACGGCGCCGACGAGGCCGTGAACTACGGCGCGGACGACCTCAAGGCGGGCTTGCGCGCGTTGGCTGGCGAGGCCGGCGTCGACGTCGTCTACGACTGCGTGGGCGGGCCGTCCTCTGAGGCGGCGCTGCGCGCGCTCGGCTGGCAGGGGCGGCTGTTAGTCGTCGGCTTTGCGTCGGGCGAGATCCCGAAGATCCCGCTGAACCTCTTGCTGCTCAAGGGCGTGGCGGCGATCGGCGTGTTCTGGGGCGAAGCCGTGAAGCGCGATCCGGAAGGGCACCGCCGCAACATGGAGGACGTCCTGCGCTGGGTCGCGGAGGGCAAGTTGCACCCGCGCATCCACGCGACGTTTCCGCTTGAGCGCACGGCGGACGCCATCGCCGTGGTCGACCGGCGCGAGGCCGTCGGCAAGGTCGTATTGACGATTTGACGGGATATTGACACGCTTCTTCAGGATTTCTTTGCCACCTGCCGCGATGCTTGGAGCCTACCAGTCGGGACCGTCTCGGCCTGGGGTGGGTCGATTGCATATGCGCGGCGTCAAGCTTCTCATCGCAGGAACGGTGCTTCTGGCGGCGCTCGTTGCCATGGCCCAGCCGTCCTTCGCAGAGGGGTTCTTGCGCCGCCTGTTTGGCGGCTTCGTCGCCCGCATGCCTGAGTACCGCTTCAATTTCGGCCACATGGGGCCGCCACCCGGCTACGGCGGCGATAGCCCGTACGACAACGGCGGCTACGAGGAGGACTACGGCACCTACCGGACGCTGTGCGTGCGCCTATGCGACGGGTTCTATTTCCCCATCAGCGACGGCGTGCGCCGCGAGCGGCTCTATAGC
>CAXMLT010000373.1:0-3128 GCA_964194245.1 uncultured Hyphomicrobium sp. | reverse complement strand
GGCTTGACCATGCCGGCCTTGCGGCTCGCGCCGACGCCGATGTGGACGATGTTCCCGATCAGTGCGACTTCATCGTCAAGAACACTGCAACTCTCGCCCTCCAGCTCCTCAAGCGCTTCCGCAACATTCGCTACGCCAGCTACGCGGGCCGCATTCCGCCGTCGGTGATGCTCTCCTACTACGCGGGGCTCGCCGCGCAGCCGAACATGTCGCTCAGCGCCATGCTCGTTCGCCTTGCGAGCTGGATCATCCGCGACATCGAGCAGGCTTCGCTCTACGGGCGGCTTTTGCATGTCGCCAATCCGATCTGCGAGGCTGATGTCTTCACCGACCGCTGGCCGGAATCCATCGCTCAGCAGGACGAATTCGCCGGGCATCTTCGCGTACTCACTCGTTCGCTCGAGGCGATGCGCAAGGGCGAGATGTTCCCCGACACTATGATGGATGTGTTGCGCGGAAACTTCGGGGATCGCGTCGTGACCCGGGCCGCCGACCAGATCGCCACCGAGATCGGTGGCGGCATCCAGCAATCCCGTCAGCTCTACACGCGGCGCGGCGGTCTCCTGTTGCCTTCTGCCGCTGGGGTCGCGGCGCCGATCATCAATCCGTCGGTTTCTGTCGCTCGGCCTCACACCTTCTTCGGGCGCAAGATCTGGTGACGGCGGCGATCCTCTCCATCGATGAGCAGATCGCCACGATGAAGGCGGCCTGGCCGCAGTTCACGGCGCGCCGGATCGATCGCCGCGCGCAGTCCGCGCGGTGGGTGGGGAGCGTAAGGCCGCAATTTGCAAGCTACTCGCTGGAGATCCGCTATGAGGTCGGGTCGTTCCCCGAGGTGCGAGTGCTTTCACCCGAACTGGTTCGGTTGCCCGGCAATTCCGAGGGCCAGCTGCCCCACGTCTACCCACCGGCCGAAGATCCGACCCTTTGTTTGTTCGACCCCCGCGAAAGGGAATGGACAGCGGCCATGACCATCGCGAGCACGACCGTCCCATGGGCGCTCGACTGGCTCGCTTGCTACGAACTTTGGTTGATGACCGGGCGCTGGACCGGCGGCGGACGCCACGTCGGCCAGTTGGTCAACCAGGCAAGGGAGACAACAGGATGAACTATGTCCCGCCGCGGCGATCGGACGGCACCATCCAACACGCGCGCATAAAGGAGCCATGGCCGCGGGGCCGCCCGTTCCGCATCCTGTCGATCGACGGCGGCGGAATTCGTGGCGTCTTTCCGGCGGCAGTCCTGGCGGAACTAGAAAGCCGCTTCCTGGGCGGCGCATCCATCGCTAATCACTTCGACATGATCGCGGGCACGTCAACGGGCGGCATCATCGCGCTCGCCCTTGCCCATGGGATGACGGCTCGACAGGCATTGAACATCTATCTCGAGCGCGGCGACCGCATCTTTCCGCCGGCGGCTGGCCTCGGCAAGGTGTCGAGAGCGCTGCGCTGGGTGTTCAAACCGAAGCACGACCAGGCCGCCCTCAAGGACGAGTTACTGCGGATCTTTGGTGGCAAAGTGCTCGATGATGCCATTACCCGGCTGGTGATCCCGAGCTTCGAAGGTCGCCACGGCGAGCCATTCCTCTACAAGACGCCGCACCACCCGGACTACCAGAAGGATCGCCACAAGAAGTTTGCCCATGTGGCGCTCCACACGACGGCAGCCCCGTCCTATTACCCTGGCGTTGAGGACGACGGTTACATCATGATTGATGGCGGCATCTGGGCAAACAATCCGGTCATGAACGCCCTGGTAGACGCCCTGGCTTGCTTCGACATCGCGCGTGAGGACGCGCGTATCCTGAGCCTGGGAACGGGTGAGTCCACCTTCACTGTCGATGAGCGGGCGCGCAACGGCGGGAGCAAGGATTGGGCGTTCCTGCGCTCTTTCAATGCGGCGGCCCGCGCACAGTCCCGAAATGCCCTCGGCCAAGCCTATCTGCTGATCGGCAAAAACAACGTCACACGTATCGACGTGCCGGAAAGCGATGCGCCAATCGCAATGGACGACGTGCAACGCTCAATTCGGGAACTGCCGATGGTAGCGCGCAGTCTTGTTGAAGGCGCCGGGCACCATATCGAGCGGGTATTTCTGGACGGCGAGGTCGAGCAGTATACCCGGTGTCCGATAACGTAGGCTTCTAATTGCGCATGGTCCCTACCGGGCCGTGAGCAAACGACAGGCGAGCTCGCGCTCGCCCCAACGGGTCGAAAAAGTGTCGGAGACCTCAAACCAGGAACCGTCGTTGCCGATGCCATGGTTGGCGCCCATGCAGGAGCACTGGCATTCGTGCCCCTGTGCCTCCTGGCACGCGCGCGCGCAGATCTCTGTACCCATCCGGTGAAGACCGCGACCGCGTGACGGTTAGGTCGGATAAGACGTGGGTTCAGGCTTTCTTGGCGAGGCGGACCCTGGCGGCGTTGCGGCGGGCCGCGATCCGGCCGAGGGCGTATTTGATTGGGAGTTCCTCGATCGTGTCGGGATCGTAGTCGTCGAACCATTCGACGATGTCTTTGTGGTCCGGGTGGCTGGAATCGACCCTGGCTTCGAGTTTGTCGTAGAAGCCGGGGATCCCACCGCAGTCCTCGGGCGGCCCGTTACGCTCGCCGCCGATGTAGCGCGGGTAGCCGACGCCAGGCTCGCCGGGACGCACGTCGGTGACGGTGATCCTGTGTTCCCAGTTGTCACCGAAGTCGTAGGTGTAGTCGATGACGGTCTTGCGGGGCTGAAGCACGTCACGCAGGCGAACCTTGATCGCTTCCTTGCGCGGCGCGGTGCCCCAGTCCTCGTCCATCGGCAGGCCGTATTTTTGCTCGCCGATGGTGAACTCCCACAGGTGGTAGTCGAACCAGCCGATGGTGGCCTGGACAATGTCGTGCAGGACCTTGAGCGTGATCGAGGTGGGAACCTCGACCTGGCGCCAGATCGGCGGGTCAGTGTCCGCAAGTTCGATGCGGAGGGTGGCGATCTCGCCGAAGCTGTCGGCAGCGGTGGTCCTGGGCGGGCTCATGCCGCCAGTCTGTCAGGCCAGGCTTTCCAGTTCCACGGCAATAGTTCGTCCAGCTTCTGAGCGGGATGATCGGCGATGCGGGCCAGGACGTCGGCGAGCCAGGCCTGCGGATCGA
>CAXMLT010000372.1:0-2571 GCA_964194245.1 uncultured Hyphomicrobium sp. | reverse complement strand
GCTCCTAGGGTTTGAGCAGGCGCTCAAGGCGATCAATGAGATCGTAAACCCTGGTACCACACTTGAAATTTACGTCGACGACATCACACCGGGAAGCGTCCGCGTAGGCGTAAGTCTCCGTAGAATCGTCGCCGCGCTCCGCGTCGCAACTGCGGCGGCAACTGTCAACCCGACTGTCCGCGAACTCATCAAGGATGTCATCGTGGAGCTGCTCAGCAACTACCTCTATGACAAACTCGTCGGGTCACATGAGTGCCAGGTCACGATCACCGAGACGAGCTACGAGATCCAAGGCGACAACTGCAAGGTCATAATCTCAAAGATCGCTCATCCACACGGAAAGCCGTCACAGAAGAAGACTGTTGCGCAGTGGTGCGTGGCTGTGGCGCTGCAATTGTCCCCATTGCCTGTGAGCAAATAACTGCGCAGTTTGGCGTCTTGCACCCCTCCGATGATGATGATTGTGAACTGTTCGACGCCCTCGATGAGCGACGCAACAAATGCGGAGCCGACGACCGTCGCAGCAAACACAAGGTATCTTGACGATAGCGCGCGGTTTTTTGCTCCCGCTTCAAGTATAGCGCTGCGGCTTGGTGTCTATCGGGGCTGCCCTTCTCCGTAGCGTGCGCGCGAGCCGATCTTGCGCCGTTTTCTTGGAACGCCGCGGCCGCCGGGATGCCAGTTGCGGCTCGCGGGCTATTCTGCTTTGTCATCCGTAGGCGGAGATCGCTCCTTCTTTGGGCGACCTCTTCGTTCGATCGGCCCTCTCGACAGTCTCGATTCGTCTCGTCGGCGCTCGCACTCGCGCAAGAGTTCGGAAGTGGTCCAAATGACAGCACCTCCATCTTCGATGATCATTGGATTGATTAGGCTCTCATTCAAGGTGAGAGTGAGAGCTCGCTTGATGGCGGTGTCGTTATTCGAATAGACTTCGCATCGCAATAAGGACGAGCGAGTCGTTGACTGGCCTTCACTATATACGAGATTGGTAATTTAAAAAGCGTGCTGCACTTCACCATGATGGGCAGCGCGGCCCGGCCCGGATGAAGGTTGCCCAACCGCCATCCGGGCCAATTATTTTGTCTCAGCAATCGCGAGCATCTTCACGATCAGCAGCGGCGGGTGACCGAGGGGCCAAAGCCCCCCATTTCATCGTGCATCGTTGCCTCCATCACTCTTCTGCAAAGACCGGCGCGGGGCCGGGCTTGCCGGTGATCGAGAGGATCTCAAATGGGCCCTCTTTGGTGCCAGTCATACCGGGCGAGCCCTCGGGCATGCCGGGAAGGGAGATGCCTTTGATTGGGGGCTTCTCCGACAAAAGGCGCTTCAAAGCCGCGATCGGTACGTGTCCCTCAACCACGTAGCCCCTGATGAGCGTCGTATGACACCCCTCGAGGTCCTCGCTGACCCCGTACTTCTGCTTGATCAGCGTCATGTTGGGATGTTCGACGACTGTCACGTCAAGGCCATTCGCTCTCAAATACTCAGCGTGGTGTTCGCAACAGGTGCAGTCCGGATTCTTGTAGAGCGTCGCCTTCACTTTTTCCTCGGCGGCGACGGACAGTGTTGCGAGAACAAGCACTCCGATCGCCAGGAAGAGACGAGTCATGCTGCCAGCTCCTCATCTGATTTCTCAGTCAATACGTTTTTGTTTACCTCGCCTCGCGGGAGGCGCCAGCCTTTGACGATGCCGTAGATGGCCGGGATGACGATTAGCGTCAGCAGGGTCGATGACACCATGCCGCCGATCATCGGCACAGCGATGCGCTGCATGACCTCGGAGCCGGTGCCCGTGCTCCACATGATGGGCAAGAGGCCCGCCATGATGGCGACGACCGTCATCATCTTCGGCCGCACGCGCTCCACGGCACCGATCATGATGGCCTGATAGAGGTCCGCCCGCGTATAAGCTCGACCTTCTTCCTGGCAGCGCTCGCGGATCTCCTGGGCGGCGTTGTCCAGATAGATGAGCATGATCACGCCGGTCTCGGCGGCGACACCTGCTAGCGCGATGAAACCGACCGCCACCGCCACCGACATGTTGAAGCCGAGCCACCACATCAGCCACAGTCCGCCAACGAGTGCGAACGGCAGCGAGAGCATGACGATAAAGGTCTCGGTTAGGCGCCGGAAGTTGAGGTAGAGCAGAAGGAAGATGATCATCAGCGTTACGGGCACGACAAGTTTTAGGCGTGCTTCGGCGCGCTCCAGATATTCGAATTGGCCGCTCCACAACACGTAAGTGCCGGGCGGCATCTTGACCTGCTCAGCCACGGCCTTCTTGGCCTCGGCAACATAGCCGCCGAGGTCGCGGCCGCGGAGGTCAACGAAGATATATGTGGCCAACTTGGCGTTCTCGGTGCGGATGCTGGTGGCGCCCTGCGTCAACCGGATGTCGGCAACCGCTTCGAGCGGCACGGTTCCGCCACCGGGGAGGGCCACCAGAACATCCTTGCCAATTGCCTGTGGGTCGGAGCGCAGGTCGCGCGGGTAGCGAACGGCGACGGTGTAGCGTTCGCGTCCCTCAACGGTGGTGGTGACAGGCTCGGCGCCGAGCGCGGGCGCCACCAC
>CAXMLT010000371.1:0-1828 GCA_964194245.1 uncultured Hyphomicrobium sp. | reverse complement strand
CGGGCCGGTGCGGCAGGCCGATTGGCTTGTCGGCGGCGTCATCGGAGACCGCGATCTCGACGATGCGGCGCGAGAGCGCGGCCGAAAGGCCGAACGTGGGGTGGGCGGTCAAGACGATGCCGGTGCGTGCCCGCTCCCAGCGGGCCTTGAACGCCTCGAAGTCGACGCCCTTCGCCGTCTGCTCGATGTAGGCCGAGAACTCCTTGAGCGTCGTCGCCGGGTCGACGAAGCCGTCGCGGGCGCGCAGCTCGCGCGCGCGCTCGACGCAGGCGCGATCCATGAGCCGGCTCGCGAGCGCCTTGAGCTCTTCGAAGGTGATCTCGCCCGCCTCAAGCCGGCGCGACAGGTCGAAGGCGACGCTGACGATGGGGTTGAGCGCCGGCGTGTCGGGGATCTGCCGGCGGAGAGCGCGCAAGTCATCGCGCAGCTTGAGCTCGTCGAGCTTGGCGTGCGCGGGCTTTCTCACTTCGTCCTGCATACGCTCTCCTCTCTACGCAAACCGCCGCGGCTGCGCAGGGTTCGGGAACGCCAGGTCGGGGCCTGCAGGCACGAGCAGGCCCCGGACTTGATGCGCCGCTCTTGATGCGCCGCTTAAGCGACCTTCTTCATCTGCGACAGCACTTTCGCCACCGTCGAGCCCATCTCGGACGGAGTCGGGGCGATGGTCACGCCGCAGCCCTTCAGGATCTCGACCTTCTCCGGCGCCGATTCGCCGAACGCGGAGATGATCGCGCCCGCGTGCCCCATCTTGCGCCCCTTGGGGGCCGAGAGGCCAGCGATATAGGCAACGACCGGCTTCTCCATGTGGTCGCGCACGTAGACGCCGGCTTCGGCCTCCTGCGGGCCGCCGATCTCGCCAACGATCAGCACGGCGTCGGTCTCCGGGTCCTTCTCGAAATACTCGAGAACGTCGCGGAACGAGCTGCCGTTGATCGGATCGCCGCCGATGCCGACCGAGGTCGACACGCCGACGCCGAGCGCCTTGAGCTGCGACGCGGCCTCGTATCCGAGCGTGCCCGAGCGGCCGACGATGCCGATGCGGCCGGGCAGGTAGATATGCCCCGGCATGATGCCGAGCATGGCCTTGCCCGGGCTGATGGTGCCGGCACAGTTGGGTCCGGTCAGCACCATGCGGTTCTCTTTCTTGTAGCGGCGCATGTAGCGCTTCACGCGGATCATGTCCTGGGCGGGAATGCCGTCGGTGATGCACACGCAGTAGCGGATGCCGCCGTCGGCGGCTTCCATGATCGCGTCCGCCGCGAACGGAGGCGGCACGAACACGATGCTCGCCTGCGCGCCCGTTTCCTCCACCGCGCCCTTGATGGTGTTGAACACAGGCCGCCCCAGGTGGGTCGTGCCGCCCTTGCCGGGCGTCACGCCGCCGACCACGTTGGTGCCGTAGTCGATCATTTCCTGGGCGTGGAAGGTGCCGATGCGCCCGGTGAAGCCCTGGACCAGCACGGGCGTGTTCTCGTTGATGAAGATAGCCATGTGAGCAAGTCTCCTAGTGCGCGGCGCTTTTGGCGGCGGCGACGACCTTTTGGGCCGCTTCTGCGAGCGTCTCTGCGGTGATGACGGTAAGTCCGCTCTCGTTCAGGATGCGGCGGCCCTCCTCGACGTTGGTGCCGGCGAGGCGGACGACCACGGGCATCTTGATGTGAAGCTCCGTGATGGCGTCAACGACACCCTTGGCCACCCAGTCGCATCGGTTGATGCCGGCGAACACGTTGAGCAGCAGGGCCTTCACCTTCTTGTCCTTCAAGACGGCCTTGAAGGACTTGGCGACGCGCTCGGGCGAGGCGCCACCGCCGATGTCGAGGAAGTTCGC
>CAXMLT010000370.1:0-2459 GCA_964194245.1 uncultured Hyphomicrobium sp. | reverse complement strand
CCCCCCGCGCGGCGCGAAGATCACCTTCTCTACCGGAGCCGACGGCAAGCCGCAGACGCTCTACTATTTCTCGACCGACCTCTCCAACGACGGCGTGAAGACCAGCGGCTTCCTCAAGTTCTGCGATACCTTCGGCTTGGCAGACAGCTTCATCAAGAGCGCGTCCTACCTGCTGCACGCCGACAACTTCTCGACCATCCGCAGCTACATCGTCGACCACAGCGACGTCGTGGTGGAGGATGACTCCGGCGTGCCCGTTCGCTTCTTCAAGCCGGACGAGTGGCAGCTCATGGCCTTCGGCAATTACGTGGCGCCGCTCGGCATCTTCCCGCACACCTATCAGCCGATGCTGCACGACCTCTACCGCAAGCGCACGGCCGCGCTCGACTTCGGCATCGGCTATCGCTGGCGGCCGTCGGAGTCGAATGTCCTGCTCGCCATCCGCGGCTCCAAGACGGCGCAGCAGACGCCGCAGAACAAATAGGGCGCCCAGCCGGCGCTAATTGTTGAAAATCGACACCCGCGGCTCGCCAGACGGCGCCGCGGGTGTTCATTTTATGAGGGATTTGATTCGGGGGAGCCGACCATGGGCGCCTTGCGCAAAGCGATCAATGCCGCGGCCGAGCCGACGCCGTTCCTCGGCGTCGCAGTGTCCGCGCGCGGCCTCGTCTGGCGCGATCGTTTGAGCGCCGAGGCGCAACCGCTCGCCGCCGTCATCAGCCAACGCCACGGCCTGCCGGAGCTTCTGGGCCGCGTGCTCGCAGCGCGCGGGATCTCGCCCGACGACGTGGAGAACGTCTTGAGCCCCACGCTCAAGGCGCTGATGCCGGACCCCTCGAGCCTGCGCGACATGGATACGGCGGCGAAGCGCATCGCGGACGCCATCGAGGCGCGCCAGCCGGTGGCATTGTTCGGCGACTACGACGTCGACGGTGCGGCGTCCTCGGCGCTGCTCGCCCGCTATCTCGCCCACCACGGGCTCAAGGCGCGCATCTACATTCCCGACCGTCTGTTCGAAGGCTACGGGCCCAACGCCGCCGCCATCGAGAGCCTCATCAAGGAGGGCGCGCGCCTCATCGTGACCGTCGACTGCGGCACGACGAGCACCGAGGCGCTCGCCCGCGCAGCCGAGCTTTCCTGCGACGTCGTCGTCATCGACCACCATCAAGCCGACGAGCGGCTGCCGGTGGTCACCGCGCTCGTCAACCCGAACCGCCAGGACGATGTATCGGGTCTTGGGCACCTGTGCGCCGCGGGCGTGACGTTTCTCGTTCTCGTCGCGGTGACGCGCGAGCTACGCCGCCGCGGCTACTACGCCAAGGGCACGCCCGAGCCCGACCTCATGGGGCTACTCGACCTTGTCGCGCTCGCGACCGTTGCCGACGTGGTGCCGCTTACGGGTTTGAACCGCGCCTATGTCGCTCAGGGCCTGCAGGTCATGCGCCGGCGCAAGAACATCGGGCTCAAAGCGTTGAGCGATGCCGCGAGCCTCAACGAGGCGCCGACGCCGTACCACCTCGGCTTCATCTTGGGCCCGCGCATCAACGCCGGCGGGCGCATCGGCGACGCGGGCCTCGGCGCGCGACTGCTTGCCGGGGAGGACGAGATCGAGGCCGGGCGCATCGCGATCCTGCTCGACCGGCTCAACAAGGAGCGGCGCGCGCTCGAGAAGGAGATGCTCGAAGCGGCGCTTGCCGAAGCCGACGCCATGGTCACCGCGAACCCCGATCTCCCGTTCCTGACGGTCGGGTCGCACATCTGGCACAAAGGCATCGTGGGGCTCGTTGCGAGCCGCCTCGTAGAGCGCTTCCGCCGGCCGGCGTGCGTCATCGCCTGGGACGAAGAGGGCGGATCCGGCAGCGGCACGGGCTCGCTGCGCTCCGTTGCTGGTGCCGACATCGGCTCGGCCGTGCGCGAAGCTGTGGCGGCAGGTCACCTCGTCAAGGGTGGCGGGCATGCGATGGCCGCCGGCCTTACGGTTGAGCGCGCGAAGCTCGCGACCGTGCAGCAGTTTCTCGAGGCGCGCCTTGCCGCGAGCGTGGGCGAGGCGCGCAGCCGTGCCGATCTCGCCGTCGACGGCGCGCTGACGCTCTCCGGCGTGACGGACGAGTTCCTCGATCTCGTGGAGCGCGTCGGTCCCTTCGGCCAGGGCAATCCGAGCCCGCGCTTTGCCTTTCCGGCGACGCATGTGCGCTTTGCCAAGCTCGTCGGCGAGAACCACGTGCGTTGCGTGCTCGAGGCCGAAGGCGGAGCGCGGCTCGAGGCGGTTGCCTTCCGTGCGGCGGGCGAGCCGCTGGGCGATCTGTTGCTGGGGACCGGTGGCCTGCCGATCCACGTCGCCGGGCATTTGAAGCGCTCGTCTTGGAACGGGCGCGAGCGCATCGAGCTGATGATCGAGGATGCGGCCGACCCGCGCCGCCAGCGCTGACTGGAGGTAGTGTCCGGGCACGTGGTGTAAT
>CAXMLT010000369.1:0-3900 GCA_964194245.1 uncultured Hyphomicrobium sp. | reverse complement strand
CTGTCGTGCGGGCATTTCTCGAGGCGGGCGTACTGGCACTCGTTTCGATCACCTTAATTCTCGCCATCGTCCTTAGGCGCATGAGCGACGTGCTGGTGACGCTGGTGCCGCTGCTTTTGGCCGGCGTGGTGACGATGGAACTGACGGTGCTGATCGGGCTGCCGCTGAACTTCGCCAACATCATCGCGCTGCCCTTGCTGCTGGGGGTGGGCGTGGCCTTCAAAATCTACTACGTGCTCGCCTGGCGCGGCGGGGAGACAAGCCTGCTTGCCTCGCCGCTAACGCGCGCCGTCATGTTCAGCGCCATGACCACTGCAACTGCTTTCGGCAGCTTGTGGTTTTCCAACCACCCGGGCACCTCGAGCATGGGAAAGCTCTTGGCCCTTTCCCTTCTCACCACGCTCGCGGCGGCGGTACTATTCCAGCCGATCTTAATGGGGCCGCCGCGGCGATCGTGACAATGGCAAGGCGCACCCGTGGTTCGTCAGGAGGCGACCTCGCGACGCTCGCGCAGGAAATGGAAGAACTCCACACCCTCGCGCAACCGGCGCTTCATCATCTGTGGGCTCCTCACCATCTCTCCCACAATCGACGCGATCTTACCCGAGCGGAAATAGAAGCGCCGGTAGAACGACTCTACCGACTGGAAGATCTCCGCGTGTGAGAGATGCGGATAGTGCAGCGGAGCAACCTGTACGCCGTGCTCGTCGACAAGTTCGGCATGCTCCGCATCGAGCCACCCTTCCTTCACGGCCTGCTCAAAGAGAAACGTGCCGGGATAGGGGGCCGCCAAGGAGACCTGGATGGTGTGCGGGTTGATCTCGGTGGCAAACCGGATCGTCTCCTCGATGGTTTCTTTCGTTTCGCCAGGCAGGCCAAGAATGAACGTGCCGTGGATCGTAATGCCAAGCTCATGGCAATCCTTGGTGAAACGGCGTGCCACATCAACCAGCATGCCCTTTTTGATGTTGTGCAGGATCTTTTGGTTGCCGGACTCGTAGCCCACCAACAGCAACCGCAGCCCGTTGTCGGCCAGTACCTTCAAGGTGTCGCGAGGCACGTTTGCCTTGGCGTTGCATGACCAGGTTATGCCGAGCTTGCCGAGCTCTTTGGCGATCGCCTCGGCGCGCGGAAGGTCGTCGGTGAAGGTATCGTCGTCAAAGAAGAACTCCTTCACCTGCGGGAAGGCCTTCTGCGCCCAACGCATCTCATCGATGACGTGACCGACGCTCCGCGTTCGGTAGCGATGCCCACCGACTGTCTGCGGCCACAGACAGAATGTGCAGCGCGATTTGCAGCCGCGGCCCGTGTAGAGTGAAATGTAGGGGTGCTTCAGATAGCCGATGAAATAGTTCTCGATCCCGATGTCGCGCTTGTAGATAGGCGTCACGAACGGCAGCTCGTCCATGTTCTCCAGCACCGCCCGATCGACGTTGTGGACGATCGCTCCCGCCTCATTGCGATAGCTGAGACCCTTGATGTCTCTGAGAGCCCGCCCCTCTGCGACCTCCTTGATCGTAAAGTCGAACTCGTTGCGGGCGACGAAATCGACTGCGGGGGCCGCCCTCAGGCTCTTGTCCGCCTCGACGGCAACCTTGGCCCCGATCAGCCCCACTTTAAGATTGGGATTTACAGCTTTCAGTGCTTCGACGGCGGCAACGTCGGCAGCGAACGAGGGAGTGGATGTGTGGAGGACGGCGAGATCGTAACTGCGCGCATGGCCCACGACATCGGCGAGGCGAAGCCGATGGGGTGGGGCGTCGATGAGCTTGCTATCAGCGACAAGCGCAGCGGGTTGGGCGAGCCAAGTTGGAAACCAGAAAGAACGAATTTCGCGCCGGGCCTGGTAGCGTGAGCCCGCCCCGCCATCAAACCCATCGAAGGATGGAGCCTGCAAGAATAGCGTGCGCATCTCAAGCCTCGTTTCCTGGGGCTGGCGTAAGCGTCCCATCTGGCCTGACTTTGTAGCGTCGCCCACGCCAAGTCACCGGCCACGGTAAGAAGCTTGCCAAGAATATCGCAAAGCTCAGCATGTCGCGCACCGGCGTGAGCCAGATTGGCACTCTCCCTCTGCCAAGACTGCGCGCAAATTGTAGCGGGACCAAGAGACTGCAAGCAAGCACGAGCGCAAGGATTGTAAGGGAAGCCGCCTCAAATCCCTGCAGGGCCACTGCGATCAGCGCGAACGGCAAAGGATGCGTTACCACGGAGCCCGCGTAGCCCAGGGGATCGACCAGGCGGATTGTGCGTGCCCAGCGCAGCTCGTGCCGGGCAAGGTCGGCAAAGCTTCGCTCGGAACAGACGTGATCAACAACCATCGGGGGAATCGCGACCTCGAGACCTAGTCGTCGCACGGCTGCTCCCATTGCATAATCATCGGCGAGCTGATCGGCGAAGGCTGCAAACCCTCCAATTCGACGCAACGTTTCCGCATGCACGGCAATTGTCGAGCCGAAACAGGGTTTGGCGAGCCCGAGGCTTAGTCCAACTATGACGCTCGGCAGGAATCGATGGTCAATTTGGGCGCTGGCAAGCTGAGACCAGATACCTCCTATCGGCAGGCCTCGATAGAGGCACGTCACGAGCCCGACGCCCGGGCTTTGTAAGGCAGCTGTAATCTGCCGCAGGTAGTCCGGCGCGGCCTGAATGTCGCTGTCGGAGAGTACGACGATTTCGCCTCGACTGTGCGGAATGCTGTTGAGAACATTAGAAATCTTGCGATTGGCGCCATGCGATTGCGCGTTGATCTCTAAATCGATAGCAACATGTGGAAAGGACGACATAAGTCGCCTCGCTATCATTGCGGCCGGGTCTGTCGGATCCTGGATGCCGAGAACGATCTGGACCTGTCCGGGATAGATCTGGCTACAGAATGATGCGAGGTTCGCCTCCAGCTCGGGTTCCGCACCGCAAAGTGGCTTCAGGATTGTCACTGATGGCGGGGAGGTTGGCGCGCCCGCTGGCCATTTGGTGAAGGACCGCCCAAGCAAGATTGCAGCGAAACCTGCGTAAACAGAGCCAATGATCGCCAAACATGTGCAGATAAGCCACAGACAAGTCATCATCCTGCTCGTAAATTCGATGGCCGTTGGGGGCCTTGAGTCCAGATCTGGGGCCGGAAATGCTCTCGCTGACCAAAGCGAGCTACGGGAGCGATCTTGAGGGACAGTTTCATCCTAATCCGCATCTTCCTGGCAATTGCAACTGCGGCGACGCTGTCGGCTTGCGCCTCGAGCGATGCTGGGTTGCCGCGGCCGGAGTTTCTCGCGAGCCCGGATCAGCCAGCGGAGCCGGCGGAAATCGCCGACCCGTTGGAAAAGCAGAATCGCGCGGTGTTCGAGAGCGGTCAGGAATTCAACCACGAGGTCATTTATCCGCTGGCGAAATCCTACAACCAAAACGTCCCCGAAGACGTGCGCGACAGGATCAGCGCCTTCACCACCAATCTCGGCGAGCCGGTCGTGTTCGCCAATAACGTGCTGCAACTGCGGTTCGAGGCCGCAGCAACAACGCTCAGTCGTTTCGTCCTCAATTCGACGGTGGGAATTGGCGGTCTCTTCGACGTTGCGGCGACTGAGCAGTTGTCCCATCAGTCAGGCGATTTCGGGCAGACGCTTTACGTTTGGGGGGTGCGCGAGAGCCCCTATCTGTATCTGCCAATTCTGGGGCCGACGAATGTGCGCGATGCCATCGGCAGCGGCATAGAGTTCGCGGCGCAGATTCCCGTAGGTGGCTTGTATCCGACACGGCTCGCCGCCACGGCGCAGAACATCAGCACCGCCGGCAGCGTCCTCACGCCGCTGTCGGACCTTAGCAAGGTCGAGGAGATGGAGACCTTGGAGCAGACCTCGCTCGATTTCTATTCCATGCTCCGCAGCGTCGCGGATCAGAAGCGGCAGG
>CAXMLT010000368.1:0-3239 GCA_964194245.1 uncultured Hyphomicrobium sp. | reverse complement strand
GCGACGTTCAGCGGCAGCGGCTCGAAGGCGTGAACATGGCCGCTCGGGCCAACCAGCCTCGACATCAAAAGCGTATAGAACCCGGCGTTGGCGCCAATGTCGTAGGCAACATCTCCAGGGCGCAAGATATGGGCGAGCTGATCCTGCGCTCGCCGCTCGTAGGTGCCAATCCAGCAGCCGTGCGTGAGGGTTCCGACCACCCAGCGTGATCCACGCCCAGGGCCCAACAGGATCGGCAGAACAATCCCATCGGGAAATAAGCCGCAAGGGAAGTCGCATCAACGTCCCCAGCATGATCAAGCCTCAACAGGACGTCTTCAGTATCCAAAATATCTGTCCACTGAATTTTCTGCAACGGAGAAGGCTTTGCAGTGCGCAATTTCCACTGCGATATTTATGGGGACGCCGATTCCGAGGTCGATGCTGTCTCATGTTGCCGCCGGGCGGGAATGCCGGGCGGCTCAGTGATGCTCTTGAGCATAACCCGAGGACCATTTTGCTCGGGAGGCATGGACAATGGCGCTCACTCTGCGATCTTCGTGCCGCTATCTGGTAAGCGATGCGTATGTGGGCTCTACCCCTGTTTCTCTGGAATTCCCTGCGGACAATTCACTCAAGCCTGGGCCTCAAGCGGGAGGTCTTCGGCCTTGCCGTCACATACCTGCTTCTCCGCTTCTATGGACTGGCCAGGGACTACCTTCTGGCGCCAGGCTTTCGCGAGCTGCCGGACGTGCACGGTGCGTGGATCGCCGCAGCTTTCGCTGGCATTTATCTGTTGTGGAATTTGCTGCGGCACGCGACCGAGCTTGAGCACAAAGCCACGCCAAAGCTGGCTCTCAAGATTTTGGACCCAAGTCAGCGCTACGACACCTACGTGACCATAGGTGAGCGCTTGCTGCGCCTCTATCATCTTGAGGTGGAAAACTATTCACGCTTAAGGACTGCGAGAAGGGTCGCCGTCACGTTGGAGAGCTACCAGCAAAGCGGAGACAAGAAGCTTGTCGAAATACGCTCCAAGCTGAAGATAGCAAACGCCGAAGCTGAGGACATTGACCTGAAGCCTCTCGCCCGCGTGGTGTTCGAGCTGTGCGGCGTTGCCGTCAATGGTAGCGGCGCGTCGCCGACGGCGGAAGCCAGGGAAGATCAGACCTTCTCGATCTTGCCCGTGGGGAGCGGCACCATACGGATCGTTGCCGTGTCGGATGATGCTCCAGCGATAGAGAGGCGGTACACTCTCTACATCGATACAGCCGGCACGATGACGATAAAGCCACAGGCGAACGGCTGATGCCGCTCCTACTTCAGCTGCTTCGGCTTTCGGCGAACTTCGACATCTTGCCCGGTTCGTTTGAGGCTGCCGGCCTTGCCGGTGCTGTTGGTCGTGACCTCAAGTTCGAACTCTGCGCCCTTGCTCTGGCTGCATTTCACACAGATGCGGGTGTCCGGCAGCACCTTTAGCCGCGCTTGGGGAATTTCAACGCCGCAGAAACGACAGGACCGCCTTTCGATTTCGGTGTTGTCCATCGGTTGAGCCTCCACAGATGGTTGCGCGAAGGCTATGGGTACACTCTGTGGCAGAACTGCGATGTGGCGCCATCATCCCAGATCGCCGAACACCAGGAGATCGCTCGCCTCCTGGTCACCACGCTTGGCCGCTCCGATGAGCAGATCCATGACGCTGCGGTTGTCGTCCGCTTCGGCGCGAGGTTGTCGGTCGATGATCAACTGTACGCGCATAGCGACGCGCTCGGAGTGCTCAGCATCGGTGATCGCCTGGAGATCGCTCAAGGTCACTCCAGCAAGCTGGTCATAACCTTCGCTGGTCTTGCCAGCGCGCATCAGCTCCCAGCCTCGAACCCATTTGGTCCGAATGACGATTTCGCTCGAATGCATAGCCATGGGCGTCGTTCCTGACGCGCCTCCGCTGGCAGTATTGCTCGAACCCTGGGCGGGTTCATGACTTTCTCGGCGGTTAACCGCGGAATTCCCACAGGGAAGTAGCTGTCAGGCCAGGGCAGCCCCGCTCCCCGGGGCCCGCAGACCCGGCTTCCAGGTCAGTAGTTCCCGTGATCCTCGCGTTTCCCTAGATCGCCGGGACCACGGAAATGATCGCTCCGATCGCTGGTGCGCGGTGACGCATCGGGCGCGCCACGCCCTGAGCGTCTATAGCGCGCGTGACGATGACAGCGCTCGACCCCCAGATCGCACCCGATCTGGGGCCCAGCGACATAGCCGATAAGTCCGCCCCCAACGAAGCCGATCGGGCCGGCCGCAACCGCCCCGGCGACAGCTCCTACGGCGGCGTGCGTGAGCCGCTCTTGCGCTTTGGCAGCAACGGGCGAGAGGACGACTGCGGCGGCGACGATGGCTAGTCCACCAAGCGCTCTCATTGGGCTCATCCTTGCGAGATTCGGCGATCAGCCGATTCCATCAGGACAGTTGGCCCGAATTGGGGAGGCTCTCGAGACACTCAAGCCGAGCAAAACTCGACGTTCCTGGCGAAGCCCAACTCGGCATCGCTGTTCTTCGCGACTGTGCGGCGCCGGCGGCAAGACGCTGACTGCCGATGCGGCGAAAGCCTACGTGACGGACTTCAAGCAGGTCGACATCGACAAAGATGGGTCGATTGACCACCGCGAGTTCAAGGACGGCTGTAAGGCGGGCCTCGTAAGGAAGGCCAGCTAAACCGGCGACCGACGGCCGCGTGGGCCGAAGGCTGCGCGGCCTCTGCGGAACACCTCGGTTGTCCAGCTTGACGTAAGCAACCGCTGCTATCGGTGCCTCCGCGCCCCGTGGTAAGCTCCCTTGTCGGGGCGATTGCGCTCCAACTAAGCCCGGTCACGGCCCTACCCGTGACCGGGTTTTTTTGTTGTCCGATCCGATATTCAGTGAGCGTATGGAGGTGGGAGGCGTTGTGCACCCATGCCCGTCCCGACTGAATCGCTCCGAGTCGGACGCTGTTATCGGACGGCGAAGGCGGAGGTCTTCATGATCGTCTCCTTCGACGGCAGCCGCGTGATCTACGTCGTCGAGCGGGCCGGCATCTGCCCGATTTGGAACAGGGCAGCGTGGCGTGCGATGTCGAGAGTGGACTTCGCTCAGCAGGTTGATCGCGAAGTTCTCTGTCGATGACAGCCGCACCTGACGCGCGGCATTATCCTCAGTAAGAGGGGAGATTGCCCGCGGCGGGCATTCGGACCCGCCGCGGGGGTTCACGCTACTTCTTCACGGTGCACGTC
>CAXMLT010000367.1:0-6165 GCA_964194245.1 uncultured Hyphomicrobium sp. | reverse complement strand
ATGCAGACATGAGCTTTTTGTCCGGTTTCTTGCGTCCAACGTCGAGTGAAATAGTACAGCCGCCGCTGGAAAGGCGGATTAAATCCTGCCCATGTAGTTATCGCGATATTCTACATTGTTTCAATGGCTTAGGTGAAGTTGACGACTCTTGACAAATGCTCAGCGCATACAAATATATGTAATAATGTAAACCTTAACAGGAGGCTTGACGGTGGAAAACGGAGGGCTTTTGAAGCAACTCGCCCACGCAAAGTTAAAAAGCGGATTTGGGCGGTGGCTGCGGGGCAATGGGTTTCACGACTCGGCTGCCGAGGACTTGGCTACCAGAGCCGTCAATTCTGGCGCTTTCGCGATTTCAGATGCCGGAGACGTTAGCGGCGACGACCCCGTTGTTTGGTTGGACAATCTAAAGCGTAAGAACCTTGATCCCCACTTGTTTCAGCTAGTCGATCCGGCTCAATTAGAAAAGGAAAAAGCGCAGTTCTACGGCTATTCGCGTGCTGACTTTGCCGCGCTGCCAGCCATAGATCGCCTAGCCCTGGCAAATCGTGAACTCGCCAAGCAACGAGCGGAAGCCAGGAGAAAAAAGCCATGAGCGACAATGACCACGCGCCGCTACCCATGTCGTTGTCAGCGCAGCTAAGCAGCTTGTGCTACGCGGACACACAGTCGCACAGGGAGATCGCGCGCAAGGCGCAAGTATCGTCTCAAACGGTATCCAACCTTAGAATGGGCAAAGGCAGTTTGCGTTCGTTCCTCCAAATCATGGTAGCGCTGGATCGAAGGATCGCCATCGTGACTTGGCAGGGAAAGTTGCTCATGCCGATAGAGAATACGGATAGCGAGGAGCTAATCTGTCGCGCGCTGAGCTACTATTCCCTAGAGTGCCTGAAGAGGCGGTCGCAGATTGGGTTCGAGAAGCTTGAGCTTTCTTTTCGTGACGTGCCAATCAGCACGTTGGAAAAATATCTCGCACTCATCCACGCGCACGCGGTTTTGGTCAAGGTACTTGGGCCAGCCGCACAGGCTGCTTGATGGACCAGCCAAAGCTGTGTGAGGCAGCGCGTGCACTCGGCATTGACCCTTCTGCGCTCGATCTAAGCCCTCCTCCGCCGGAGCCGGAACCCGAGCCGCTGCCGGAGTTAAAGATCGATCCGATGTCAGACGAAGAGTGGGCTATCTTAGAGCCTGCTTTGCTCCGCCACCGCCGCTATCTTTCGAAGGTGCCTCCGCGTGCGTTCATCGAGGCCGCCTTTTGGCTGGCCGCCTACAAGTTCGACTTCACGCTCCTTCCGTTAACCGGGAACTGGTCCGCGGCCGCGATCCGCGACAAGCTTGCGCGAGACGCACGAACGGGCCTTTTCTCGGCGCTTGTATTCGCGGCAGAGCAGTCTGGGAAATTCTCGGAGGAACGCCTGAAGTTACTCGACCGACTTGTCGAGTACGAAAGAGCCGCGCTCGCAAGAGCAGAGCGCCTGCGATCACGACGGCTAAAAGAACTAGCGAATGAGAAGGCTCCGCTGGCCAGAGGCCCTTTGAAGGCGTCTGGCTGACCGGGTGTAGCGGGGCAGTTGGACCGCCTGGCCACTTGGCCGCTTTCGAAGCGATAGCAGCAGCGGACAAGCGCGGACTCGCGAGCGCATAGTTGGCTTCATTAATCAAGTTCGGAGTGCCGAAGAAGTAACATACTCAAGTTACTAAGAATTCATGCGGAGAGTCGGAACAACGGAAGCGCACCCGAGTTCAAGAGAAATGCCGGCTCCGTTCCTCAAAATTTTGATCGTCGATGACGAACCATTGATCCGCGCCCACGCGCGCCAAGTCGTTGAAGAGGCCGGTTATGCGGTTGTTGAGGCTGCGAACGCCGATGAAGCGATGCAGCTTCTAACTGCCGACGGTGTATCCGCTTTAGTCACAGACGTGCAAATGCCAGGTTCTATGGATGGCCTCGAACTCGCGCGAAGCGTTAGAGCTTCGTGGCCTAAAATCGCGATTATAGTGATGTCTGGTCGCCAGTTACCTCGACTTTCCGAATTGCCAGCCAGTACGCACTTTCTGAGCAAGCCATTTTCCGAGCAACGACTTGTTGATGCTTTGGCTGACCTCACCCGCAGCCGGTAAATCCAAAAACAATGACACGTCTTGATTATTGGTTTATCGGGTTGGCCGTAGCCGACTAGCGGGTTATCGGTTGCTAAATCGTAAGTTCGAGCACGCAGCGAACGCCGTCCGGCAAGAACTCGACGCGAGCAGCGTCGAGGCTCATTTCGAGCAATCGTGATCCGAAGCCCTTGCGCGGTGGGGGCGCGACAGGCGGCCCACCAACTTCTTTCCAATGAAGTAAAAGCCGCGGTTCCACAGTATCCGCTAACTGCCAATCGATGACCACGCGACCGCTTCCGTTCGAAAGAGCGCCATATTTTAAGGCGTTAGTCGCAAGCTCGTGGATCGCCATCGTCAGCATCAACGCTTTCTTGGCTGGCACCCACACGGCAGGGCCGTCAGCAACGAACCCTCCTTGTTGGAAGGGCTGAAGCGCTTTTTGCACCAGATCGCGTACCGCTGCGCGCTGCCAATTGTCTTGCGTCAAAACATCATACGCATTGGCCATCATATGAACGCGGCCAACAAAAGCTTCGCGATCTTCCTTGCTCGCACTTTTCAAGGTTTGGGACGCGAGCGCCTGCACGGTTGCGAGTGTGTTTTTCACCCGATGCTTGAGCTCCTCGACGAGTAGCCGCTGGACTACCTCGGACTTGCGGCGCTCACTGATGTCGCGCGCGATCTTCGAGGCCCCAATAATTATCCCGCTCGCGTCGGTGATTGGCGAGATAGTGACTGAAATTTCGAGCAAGCTCCCATCCTTGTGCTTGCGAACGGTTTCAAAGTGTTGGATGCGCTCGCCACGGCGGATGCGCGCAAGAATTTCGGGCTCTTCGTGGAGGCGTTCTGGCGGGATAAGTATGGTGATCGGCTTGCCGATAGCCTCCTCCGCGGCATAGCCAAAAATTCGCTCTGCCCCGCTATTCCAGCTCGTGATGATGCTGTCGAGATTTTTGCTCACAATCGCGTCGTCAGATGAATCAACAATGGCTGCTAGTCTTGCGTTGGCCGCCTCCGACTGTTTGCGGGCTGTGATGTCTTGAAATGCAATCAAGATCATGCGGCCCGAATAGCCCGGCAAGGAGAACCGTCGGGCCTCTAGCAGTATTGTCCGCCTGGCCGATTGAAACTCCCGATCGAGTTCGACCGGGTGAAAAACATATCCGTCGTCGAGGAGCATCTCGCGCAACTGTGTGCGCAAACGAGCATGATCAAAGGTGCCGTTGCACAGCTGGTAGATAGGAATCGCTTGAGCTTCTTCGCGAGAGACCCCCAACATCGCGTAGAAGGCTCGATTGCCCGTTTGCACCCGCAGGTCATCATTGAGCACTACGAGCGGGTCCACCACCGTGTTGATGATCGTCTTTGTAAAATCGCGCTCATAGATTGCCTGATCCACACTCGCGCGAAATGCCGTGACGTTGGTGAACGTGAGAACTGCACCGACGAGTTGGCGGTCGCTTTTGAGGTAGGGGGCTACTCGTACAACAAACCATCTATCCTGATCACGAAACTCATGGCGAAACGGCGCTTCTGCGTCCATGACCCGCGCACACCATCCTTCAAGGTTTGACCCTTCTACGCCGATTATACTGCGCACGGAGTGGCCAACGTCGGACGGTGTAAGCCCGAGCACTTCGGTCGCTGCTTGATTAAAGCATTCGACGGTAAAATCGCAGCGAACCACGATGATTGGCACATCGACGGTGTCAAGAATCTCTATCAGATCGATCGAAATGCAGTCGGCATTAGCTCCGTCGCTAAGTACCTGGCGAAACTTGGCCCAGCCACTCTGGCTAACGGATTGCGTAGTCATGGCAATGCGCCGGTGTACAGACCCCGGCTCCGGTCGAGGACGCTGTCAGCTATCTTCGGAAGCGTCTGGCGCAGCGCAAGGAGCAAAGCCTGAGCCCGCGGCATATTGAACGGTGCCCGATACTTGGAAAGCAATTGACTCTCAAGAACCCCGGCCTCGTCCGCCCCCACTGTGTCGCGCAGGGCCTCTACGACAGCACGTTCCAGTCGAGCGTAGTCGTCCACTGGAATGAGATGTGAGTGGTTCTCACCGAGCCTCGGCAACATATGCGTGTGAATTTCGCCGTTGAAGTTGTCCATCAGGAACGAACAGAAAATCGCGATGTCATGTTGGTGCGCCAACTGATCGAAGAGGTCCTCTAAGTTCATGCTGGCGGCTACGTCCCCCTTTTCCCAGAGGATGTTGACCATTTCACCCCACCACCGCACTTTTGAGTAGCGGCCGTCTCCCCGGGCACGAGCAATAACGTCTGCGGCAATGCCTAGGAATACTGGCGAGTCTGGCATCGTGCCCTGCATGACGCGGGGGAGCAGTTGATCAGCGTCAACGATTGTTAGCTGACCGCGCTCTCGCGCTGCCGCCACATCGACCCCTTCGGCTTCGAGGCGGGGCCGGAAAGCATTCCAGTGATCTAGCGTGGGCACCAATATCACGCCCTCTCCGTTAGCGAGGGCAG
Organism: uncultured Hyphomicrobium sp.; assembly: GCA_964194245.1. Lineage (GTDB taxonomy): Bacteria > Pseudomonadota > Alphaproteobacteria > Rhizobiales > Hyphomicrobiaceae > Hyphomicrobium_A. Next base: position 1,570 of record CAXMLT010000367.1, on the reverse strand, counting down.
ACCCCGCGAAACGGCACACGGCGCGATTGAGGAATTCTTGATCTTGATAGAGTTGTACGATGTGGTCGCGCGGCGCAGCCTCAGCCACAACTTTCTGCCAGGGCTCCGCATCGCCCGCACCGCGTTCGCAACCAGGTAGCTCAGGCTGCAAACGCTTTGCTCCTACTCTGAGCCGAGCTTCGCCACAGCCAACAGCCCAACATATGCCTTCGAGCCAATGAACCTCAATGTCGTCGTCTGTACGAATTTGTACAAACGAGGACGCCATGGCCGGGTATTCGAAACGAGCTATACTACCGCACCGGGCATCGTCAATTAGCCTAACGCGTGAGCACGATGAGATCAACGTTGGCTTGAACTAGATGCTTCAGGAATGGTCAGGGTTGGCGCGCTCAATCGTCGCGCAAGTCTGACTTGGCTAGGCTAAGCGGACAAACGGGCAACCGGGAGTTGCTCCGTAGGCAACGCGGTCAAGCGACCTGCGGACAAGCAATAATGGGGAGCCGGGGCGATTGGCGGGCTCGCGAACGCGCGGTGGGACATACCCTTGTTTGTAACTTGTCAGTGAAGATGCATCCTTAGATCGTTATAGATTACCGCGTCCTTCAATGCGTCTTCATCGCGAATTCCGCGATCATAGGCATACAGCAGCCGAAGTGTCACGTCCGCCACAGTGAGTTCAAGGTTACGCTCGCACGCTTCTGCAAATGCATCCTCGGCGACCCTCTCAAAGAGAAGACGCTCGCTCGCGGTAAGACCATTCATGACTTTGCATACTGACCCGCCGGTTGGCGGGTCGCCTTTTGAACGTAAAAGTTAGGGTGGCCCACAACCCGTTTTGCGCCCTCAACCTGAACCTGCGAAGCAATGGCACATCCGATCACTGACGCGTTCGCATCGAGCAGGAGGGGAGATAATTCCCGGCAGTTTGGGCCGCGGACAATCGAGCAGACGGTGAAGATGAGCACGTACATGTTTCCCTCGCCGAAGGGTTGGACCGATGGCGCAACAATCTCAACCTGGCAGAGTTCCAGTGAGTGCAGCGCGGCAACTTTCCGTTCCAGCTTAAAGAAACCGCTGGCCGGAACTTAGTGTTCAGCCGCTGCGTTCTGCGCGCCCGTTTTGCGCCGAACTCCGCGGAGAACGCGCTACGACGGCGACAAGTTGGCCCACAACCGTCGCCCAAAGGATCATTCGGAGTGCGGGAGCCGTTCGATCCTTTGTTCGAGATACCTGATCCCGCGCGCGTGCGCGGCGCTCTTGTGACTTTTGAGCCCGGAGCGCGGTAATGCGTCCGTTAGGCCAAACCTTGATCATCACTTCCGGCGCGGGCGCGTGCAAAAGGGGTGTGTTGCGCCGGGAGAAAAGCATTGGAACGGAGCCGCACTGACAATCGGGATGAGCCACATTGCTCTTCAGGAGGCTCTAGACGGGATGGTAGTGGAGTGGATGGAGCGCGTAGCTGGCGAGTGACAAGTCGTCACTCGCAGCTTGGAAATGGCTGAATTGCAATAGTTTATTGAAGAAAATCTTGCGCGCTTAATATTACATTTGCCATTTTGATTGATTT
>CAXMLT010000366.1:0-2631 GCA_964194245.1 uncultured Hyphomicrobium sp. | reverse complement strand
GGCGGCCCCGGCATGCGCGAGATGCTGTCGACCACCGCGGCGCTCTACGGCCAGGGCGCCGGCGAGAAGGTCGCGCTGATCACGGACGGGCGATTCTCAGGCGGCACGCGCGGTTTCTGCATCGGCCACGTGGGGCCGGAGGCGGCCGTCGGCGGACCGATCGGCCTGCTGAAAGATGGCGACATTATTTCGATCGACGCCGACAAGGGCACGCTGGACGTGGAAGTCGACGCCGCGGAGCTGGCGGCGAGGGCGAAAGTGTGGCGAGCGCCGCCCAATCCCTACCAAAGTGGTGCGCTAAGAAAATACGCAAATCAGGTCGGGCCGGCGCGCAATGGGGCCGTGACCCACGCGGGCGGCAAAGCGGAAGTGGTCTGTTATGCGGACATCTAGGCAGACGATCGGGGGTATCCTCGCGGGGCTCGCGCTGTGTCTCAGCGCGCTCTGCGTCGCGGCCGCGCCGGGCAACTACCGCTCGCCGCAGGACGCGCTCGACCAGGGCATCGGCGCCTTCAACGGCGGCTACTACGAGATCGCCATTCCGGCGCTCGAGTATGCGGCCGAGGCGAAGCTGTTCCTCGCGCCCTACTATCTCGCCCGCATCTACTCCGACAACAACGGCTCGCACACCGATCACGCCAAGGCGTACGAGCTCTACATGAAGATCGCCGAGGAGCACACCGACGTCGATCCCGACGACGATCAGCGCGCACCCTACGTGGCGAAGGCGATGACGCAGATCGCCGGCTACCTGCAGAGCGGGCTGCCGGAGGCGGGCGTGAAGCCGAATGCGCGCATTGCGGCGGAGTACCTGCGCGAGGCCGCGCAGTTCTTCCGCGACGAGGACGCGCAGTTCGAGCTGGCGAAATTGTATCTCCGCGGCGACGGCATCGAGAGCGACGTGCCGTACGCCAAGCACTGGCTGTCGGTGCTGAGCCAGAAGGGACATCCCGGCGCGCAGGCGTTCCTCGCCGATCTGTTGTGGCGCGGGAAGTACATGCAGGCCGATCCCGTGCGTGCGCTCGCGCTCATCTCGGTCGCGGTTACGAACGCGCCGCCCTACGAACGCGTGTGGATCGAGGACATCTACCAGAACATCTACTGCGGCGCCGCGCAGGGCATCCGCAAGCAGGCGACGGGCCTCGTTGCCGACTGGCGCACGCGCTATGGCCGCGAGCCGGATGAAGTGCGTGACCGCACGGGGCTTGCCGCGCTCAGCACGCAAGCCGTGCGCACCTGCCAGGATGGCGAACCGGTGCCCTTCGACATGGGCGTCGTATCGGCGCAGCCGGGCAAGGCCGTGCCGCCGCCGGGGCAGCAGGACTTCGTCAAGGGTGCAACGAGCCCCGGCATGCGCGACGTCGGCGCCAGCGTCACCGCGCCGGCTCCTGGGCAATAGGTTTTGAAAGAGCTTGTGATCGTTGGGCACGCGCCGGTCCGGCACTGCCGACGGCGCGGCAGGCCGCGGTCAGCTCGTCGACTCCGGCCGTCCTGAAGATCGCCCTGCAGACGCCGCGCTGGCTTGGTGCGAGGGAAACGCGATCAGGACCGCATCCGCGCAAGCGGATACGGTCCCAAAGACTTGAAAGCCGGGTTCAGTGGCGTGAGAGGCTGAGCGCGGCAGAGGTGCCGTCGCCCGAAAGGCTCACGTCCTGGCTCGAGCCGTGCACGGCCACGCGAATGGTCCCATGCACGTTGAAGTCGGAGTTGAAGAAGCTGCCGCGATAGCGACCTTCGCTCACCTTGTAGATGGTCGCCGTCTGCGAGGCCTTGCCGGCGCTGGTCGCGCACGTCGCCGATAGCGAGTAGGCATCGCCACCGGCGCGGCTGTAGTTGGCGTGGCAGCGTGCCTTCTCCTTGTTGCCGTTGGAGAAGGAAACCCAGCCGCCGCCGCTCCAAGAGCCGGCGAGAGAGCCGGTATCCGGCGTGGCCTTCGCCATGGCGCCGGTTGCAACGAGCAACGCCAACGGCACGAGCGAGAGCTTGCGCACGGAAACCCGGGCAGCATTCGAAATGCTTTGTGAGAGCTGTCTGTTCATGGCTTACCTTCGAAAGGCAAAATGGCCAAGCGATACGCCGCAGAGATAACATGAGATGGGCGCTGCGGACACGGGACGCAAGACGATGTGCACACACGCTTCTCAAGCCCAAGACAATCACCGAAATTCGTAACAAGAGGCTGAACGGTCTCGCCCTCGAAAGTTGGGCAGCGGCACTGCAAATAGCGCTTCGGCGTCCGCCACAATCTTGCGGATGAGCCCGAATTACGGGCCTTTCAACGGGGTCGGATTGGTCGACCGCACTTCATCGCGCGCGCGATTGCTGCACTGCGCTGTTCCCTCGGGAACAGTGGAGATGGTGGGTTTCACGTAAACAGCGACGCTAGGATTTGCTGCAGGCCGCAAAGCCACAGCAACACGCAAATCGAGCAGAGTGCATAGGAGACCCCTCATCATGCGCGCCGTATATCTCGGTGCCGGGCTGCTTCTGTTGGCCGGCTTGCCAAGTCCGGTCTTCGCCGGGATGGACGAAGACCTCGCCAACTGCGCCGCGGCCAAGGGCCGGGACTCGGCTGACGCCTGCACCCGCGTCATGAACAGCGGCCGCCTCCCGCGCGAGCAGTTCTACATC
>CAXMLT010000365.1:0-8765 GCA_964194245.1 uncultured Hyphomicrobium sp. | reverse complement strand
GCTCGACGAGCCGACCAACGACCTCGACACCGAGACGCTGGGCGCACTCGAAGCGGCGCTCGAGGATTTCCCCGGCTGCGCCGTGGTCATCTCGCACGACCGCTTCTTCCTCGACCGGCTCGCGACGCATATCCTCGCCTTCGAGGGTGACAGCCACGTGGAGTGGTTCGAAGGCAACTTCGCCGACTACGAGGAGGACAAGAAGCGGCGCCTCGGCGAGGCCGCGGTCGAGCCCCACCGCATCAAGTTCAAGCGCTTCGAGCGGGCTTAGGCTCTTGCCTAACGCTCGCTTCCGCAATAGGCGCGAACGATCCGGTCCAAGAAGGGGCAGGAGCACCCCTTCTATGTTAGGAGGGTTGCAAACGAGCAACCCGCTCCCGATGCATTCTTCCCTATATTTTTGACTCATCCGGCGTAGATAAAAGGACGTTGGCCTCGTTGGTGCATGCCGTGATGATCAGGGGATTAAGTTGCGTTGGTTCGGCTTCTTAATTTGCTTTTTCTTTCTGCAGCTCCCGATGGCTGCCTCCGGTCAGGCACAGTTTCGGGGCTACTGCGTGGTAACGCGAGGTCCGCAGTCGGTAGAGGCCCCAGCCCTCGGAGGTACTTGCGTCGGGCCTGAGCAGCTGCCCCAGGCCCCGGTATCCGAGAGTCTGGCGCCCGTTTACGCAAATATGGGGGTCTCCCTCCAGCAAGAAGGCAAATACGAAGATTCTGAGCGCTACTTGGAAAAGGCCGCGCAATTGCAGGAGTCGGCGGCAGGCAGCGAGGATCTCGTGCTCGCTGGTATCCTTGTGCATCTCGGCACGAGCTACCGTCTGCACGGCGATTACAGCCACGCCGAGCCGCTTTATCTTCGTGCCATGAGTATCCGGGAAAAGCACCTGAAACCGAACGACCCGGAACTCGGCGACAGCCTTTTCAACCTTGCCGCCCTGTATCGGCGGCAGGGCCGCAACGCCGAGGCCGAGCCGCTGGCGTGCCGGTCGCTCGCGCTCCGCGAGGCTGCTTACGGACCGGACGACCGCAACGTCATGGCCGACGTCAATCTGCTCGGTCTCATTCTCCAGGACGAGGGACGCTACGCGGAGGCGGAGCCGCTCCTGCAACGTGCCTTGGCGGCGCGGGAACGAGTGCTCGGGCCCGATCATTTTGAGGTCGCGGACACGCTCGTCAGCCTGGTCGCGCTGTTCCGGACGCAGGGGCGGTTTGCGGATGCCGTTCCGATCGCCGAGCGTGCGTTTGCGATCTATGAGAAATCCGTAGGCCCGCAGCACCCTTTCATGGTTCGCGGTCTTTTCACGCTGGCCTCGCTTCGGCAGGAACAGGCCAAATATGAAGATGCCGAAGCACTCGATCGCCGCGCGCTGGAGATCCAGAAGAGCACCTTTGGGCCGGACTCCGTTGAGGTAGCCAACGCCAAAAGAACGCTCGCCGCCTTGTTCCAGGTGGAGCGCAAATACGATGCCGCCGTAGAACTCGCACTTCAATCGATCGGCATCTTTGAAAAGCATTTTGGACCCGATCATCCCAGCGTTGCCGCCGGCCTCATCGGTGTTGCAGAAGTCTATGTCGCCGATGACCACCCGGACCGTGCCGAAGAACCGCTGCTGCGCGCCTTGGCGATTCGGGAACGCGCGCTTGGGCGCGACGCCGTTGAGGTCGCAGACGTGCTTCTACGCATGGCCGTCGTGAAACGACTCGAGGGACGGTTCGGCGACATTGAAAATCTCTACGAGCGCCCGCTTGCCATCTATCGCAAGACGCTCGGTGCTCGCCACCCCGCGGTCGCCGCCGCGCTCGATCTTTTTGGCGCAGTTCTACATGGCGGAGGGCAGAGTCGAAGAGGCGGAACGGCTCTACGATGAGGCGCAGGGCAACCTTGAAGCGGCGCTAGGGCGCGACAGCCCCGGCCTGGCGGGGATACTCAATAACAAGGCTCTGCTGCTGGCCCAGCTCAAGCGCGGCGACGAGGCGGAACAGCTGTTCCTGCGCGCGATCAACCTGACGCGGACCGGCGCCAAAACCGACACGCCTGCAGTGGCGATCGCCCTCTATAATCTGGCGGCCCTATACGCGGCCACCGGCCGGCAGGCGAAGGCGAGGGTCGCGAGCACGGAGTCAGAGGCGATCATGAAGCGGCTTTACGGCGACCGCAGGCCGCCGGTTCTGCAGGTTTGGCTGCGAGTTTAGATCCAAACGTTTGCTAGCGGAGCAATCGCTTCCCGTTCGCATGCGCCCCACAAAATGACGCCCCGAAGCTGGGGGCTCCGGGGCGCCGGGAGTTTGGGAGGCTTATTGCCGGCAGGCTGACGTTTTGGGAGGCGTTGCTCGCCGGATGTTCGCTTGAGTCGCGCACGCGGTAGGGTCGGACGCGCCCAGCGAACCGATGAATAACGAGGCACCCCAGCCCATTCCGTCGCTTCCCGATACGTCGGCCGCGGCGGCGAAGCGGCCACAGGGTTGAGGCCAATTGCCGCCCGCTGCGACGGGATCGACCCCCTTGCGCGTTTACCCTTCGGCACCCGCGCGGGTGTCAACGGGTAGTACGTTCAAAAGCAAGGGAGCATTCGATGAAAGCAAGTCTGTGTCTGGGCGTTGCGGTGGGTCTGATGGCGTTCGGCGGCCTCAGCACCGCCAATGCGGTCGTCGGGGGAAGCGCCATCGAGGCGTCGCGTCCGGCACTCTCGGTAGGGACCATGATCCACGAGGCGAGGTGGTTCAAAAAGCGTCACTGCAATTGGCACAACCACCACCGCCACTGCTGGTGGAGCTAAGCGTCTTGGGGCGGTGGCCTATCGCCGCCCCTTCCCCTCACCATCCCCCTGTTTGCATCGTCAAACTATAAGCTCGGGAGAACTGTCATGATCCGTCCCATTCTCATTTCCACCGCCGTGTGCCTGACGGCGATCGCCGCGCTCGCCGCCGACAGCAAGGTCGATGGCGCGGTCGCAACCTTCAAAACGGTCGAGGGCGATGCCGGCAAGCTCAAGATTTTCTGCGAGATGTCCGCCGTCATGGACAAAGCCGGCGAGAATCCCGATGCCGCCGCCGATGCCAAGATTGATGGCTACATGAAGCAGCTCGGCCCCGACTTCGGGACGGCGTGGAATGCCGGCGAGGGCGTGGACGAGAAATCGGCCGACGGCAAGAAGCTCGACTCCGCGCTCGACGAGCTCGGCAGCAAGTGCGGCTAGGGGCTCGGCGCTCCAGCTAGCCTCGAAAAGAAAGAGCGCCGCCGCCTCTCGGGCAGCGGCGCTCTGTTGCGTTCTGTTGCACTGCTTTTGCTTTGGATGCTTCGGGCTCCTTTCCGGGAAAATTAGCTTCCTTTTGCCAATCTTCTAAGGTTCGGCCGGCGCCCGTCCTCGGGCTCCGGGCCTCCCTTCGAGGATGAAGCAAATGGGTGAGCTGAGGCCATTCGCCCGGCGTGACGGCCGCGAGTCGCCCGCATTCGGCGGCGCAAGCCTGCCGCAGGGGTTAAGCGCCAACGATCATGAGCCAACATCGACGGAGCGCGCGCTGCAGATCCTCTGGGTGCTCGTCGGCCTGTTTGCGATCGAAAGCGCGGCCGGCGTGCTCTATCCCGCCGTCGCCGCCATCACGGCGTTGCATCTCGTTTTGATGGTAACCTTCGCGATGCTGCACGCGTCGCTGCGCTATGGCTGGAAAGGCGCGCTCGCGTTCGCCGTCATCTGCCTCGTCGTCAGCAACATCTTCGAGAACGTGGGCGTCGCCACCGGCTTTCCCTTTGGCAACTACCACTACACCGACGCACTGGGCCCGAAGCTTGGTTACGTGCCGCTGATGATCGGCCCCGCCTACCTCGGCGTCGGCTACTTGTCGTGGGTGATGGGAACGATCCTTGTCGGGGACGTGAAGCGGGGCGCCAGCGCTCTCTCCACGTTCGCGACGCCATTCATCGCCGCCTTCGTGATGGTGCTGTGGGATCTCTCACTCGACCCCGGCGCGGCAACCGAGGGAAAATGGTGGATCTGGCACGACGGCGGCGGCTTCTTCGGCGTGCCGCTGCAGAACTACCTCGGCTGGTACCTGACGGTGTTCGTCTTCATGCAGCTCTTCGCGCTCTATCTGCGCAGGCGCGGACCGCAGCGACAGACCGTGCAGCCGAAATCCTACTTCTGGCAGGCGGTCGCCATGTATGCGCTCGTCGCCCTCAATTTCGTCTTCGATTATCTGCTGAAGGTCTCGCAAACGGTGACGGACGCCACGGGCACCGCCTGGCACACGGGCGATATCGCGGAGACGGCGGCCATCACCAGCCTACTGACCATGATGTTCATCGTAGCGCTCACCTCCATGAAGGTGGCGCGCGAGACCCCCGCGGCGCTGTCGCACGCGCCCGACTGACGGATCAGACGTTCGCCACGACACGCGTCAGCGCGCGCTGAACCTGGGCGAGCGTTGGAGGTGATGCATGTCGCCGCAGCCGCCGGAGCGCGCCCATTATCGCGTGCCGGGCAGGCGACGGAAACGTAGACCAAGACGCGTTGATCCCGTGTAGGCCCCTCCCGGCCGGACATTCGCCCGAACCCCGACCCGACGCTGTTCTGGCACGGTTTTGCCGTTGCAGGCTGGGGGCATCGAGCGGTCGGGGGATCGCCGCAAGTAGCTGCCGCGTTAACTCAACCACTCGCGCAATAAGGGGCCGGTAACCATGCCGAAGGTTGCTCACCGAGAAGATCATGCCTGATAGCCCAATGCCGCAACCCTCGAGCCCCGAATCCAAGATAACCGCGCCCCGGCGCTCGGCCGCGCTGCGCGTGCTGAGGCGGCTGCTCGCGGTCGCCGTCATCGCCGGCATCGGCGTGTGGGGCCTGCACTGGTACGCCACGGGCGGCGCTGGAAAGAAGGATTCGTCTGCAAAAACGAGCGAAGCCTCCGTTCCCGTTGACGTCGCTGCGGCCGAGCGGGAGGACTTTCCCGTCTACCTCAATGGCCTGGGCGTCGTGCAGGGCTGGAACACGGTGACCATCCGCGCGCGCGTCGACGGCCAGATCGACAAGATCGCCTTCAAGGAAGGCCAGATGGTCAAGCAGGGCGATCTCCTTTTGCAGATCGATCCGCGGCCATTTCAGGCGATCCTCGACCAGGCGATCGCCAAGAAGGCGCTCGACGAGGCGCTGCTCGCCAACTCCAAGCGGGATCTCGAGCGCTACCGGACCGTCGGCACGCTCGCCGTCTCGCAGCAGCAGATCGACACCCAGGCCGCGCTCGTCAAGCAGCAGGAGGCGCAGATCAATTCCGACCAGGGCGCCATCGACAACGCCCAGGTGCAGCTCAGCTACACGACCATCACCGCGCCAATCGCCGGGCGCATGGGCTTCCGCATGGTGGATCGCGGCAACATCGTTCATGCCAGCGACCAGCAGGGCGTAGCGATCATCACGCAGGTCCAGCCCATTGCCGTCATCTTTACGGCGCCGGAGGACGAGTTGCCGCGCATAACCGCTGGAGTGCAGGCAGGACCCCTCCCGGTCACCGCGCTCACTTCGGACGGTAAGACCGAGCTTGACCGCGGAACGCTCGCGCTCATCGACAACCAGGTCGACACCGCGACCGGCTCCATCCGTCTCAAGGCGAAGTTCGACAACACCGACACGAAACTGTGGCCGGGCCTCACGGTTGCGACGCGGCTGCAGATAGAGACGCTGAAAGATGCCGTGGTTGTCCCCGACCTCGCCGTGCAGCGCGGACCCAACGGCCTCTTCGTCTACGTCGTCGGTGACGACAACAAGGTCGAGATGCGTAAGGCCGAGGTGGACGTGATCCAGGACGGCAAAGCCGTGGTCAAAGGCGGCATCGCTGCCGGCCAGCGCGTGGTGACTTCGGGCTCCTACCGCCTGCAGCCGGGAACGCCCGTCGAAATTCGCCACGGCGAGGAGCCGAACTCCATCGCCGGCAAGCGTTCGGCCGCGAGCCCGGCGGCCGTGCAGGTCGAATAACATGGCCAGCATCTCGGCACCCTTCATCAAGTATCCGGTCGCGACCTCGCTGCTGATGGTCGGCGTGCTGTTCGTCGGCCTCGTTGCCTTCCCCAACCTGCCGGTCGCGCCGCTGCCGCAGATCGATTTCCCGACCATCCAGGTTACCGCCACGCTGCCTGGTGCCAGCCCAGAGATCATGGCATCGAGCGTGGCGCAGCCGCTCGAGCGCCAGTTCGCGCAGATCCCGGGCGTAGCGCAAACCACCTCGACGAGCGGCTTGGGTCTCACCACCGTCGTCGTGCAGTTCGACCTCGACCGCAACATCGACGCGGCGGCCAACGACATCCAGTCGGCGATCAACGCCGCGAGCGGACAGCTGCCGCGTAACCTTCCCTCGCCGCCGACCTACCGCAAGGTCAACCCGGCGGACTCCCCGATCATGATCCTTTCGGCTGTATCCGAGGCCATGCCGCTGACCGAGGTCGACGACAACGCCGATACCAAGCTCGCCCAGCAGATCAGCCAGATCTCGGGCGTCGGCCAAGTCTCGATCGGCGGCGAGCAGAAGCCGTCGGTCCGCGTCCAGCTCGACCCCGCCAAGCTATATTCCAAGGGTCTCTCGCTGGAGGAGGTGCGCACGCCCCTGTCGATCACCACGGTCAACAGCCCCAAGGGCAGTGTCGACGGCGACAAGCGCAGCTTTACGATCTACTCCAACGACCAGCTCATCGACGCCAACGACTGGAATGACGTCATCGTCGCCTACCGCGACGGTGCCCCCCTGCGCGTGCGCGACATCGGGCAGGCGGTCGCCGGCCCGGAGGATGCCAAGAAGGCAGCGTGGGCCAACGGCAAGCGGGGCGTGTTCCTCGTGGTGTTCAAGCAGCCGGGCGCCAATGTCATCGATACCGTGGACAAGATCAGGCAAGCGTTGCCGCGCCTGCGCGCCGCGATGCCCGCGTCGCTACACGTCGACGTCTTGAGCGATCGCACGCAAACGATCCGCGCCTCCGTCAAGGACGTGGAGATGACGCTTCTGCTCACCATCGTGCTCGTCGTCCTCGTCATCTTCGTGTTCCTGCGCAGCCTGTGGGCGACGATCATCCCCAGCGTGACAGTGCCGCTCGCACTGCTTGGCGCCTGCGCACTCATGTATTTGTCCGGCTATAGCCTCGACAACCTATCGCTGATGGCGCTGACGATCTCGGTTGGTTTCGTCGTCGACGACGCCATCGTCGTGTTGGAGAACATCGTCCGCCACATCGAGGAGGGGATGTCTCCTTACGAAGCCTCGCTCAAGGGCTCGGGCGAGATCGGCTTCACCGTCCTGTCGATCAGCATCTCGCTGATCGCCGTGTTCATTCCGCTCCTGATGATGAGCGGCATCATTGGGCGGCTCTTCCGCGAGTTCGCCGTCACCGTCAGCGTGACGATCGCCGTCTCCGCCTTCGTCGCGCTAACGCTGACGCCGATGATGGCGTCGCGCTTCCTGAAACCCGAGACCGAAGCGCACCACGGCCGGCTCTACAACATCACCGAGCGCGGCTTCGACATCATGCTCGGAGGCTATGAGCGCATGCTCGCCGTTGCCATGCGCCACCGCTTCGTGACGCTGCTCGTCTATTTCGCGACCTTGGGGCTCACGGTCTATCTGTTCATGGTGATCCCCAAGGGCTTCTTCCCGCAGCAGGACACGGGTCTCATCACTGGTATCTCGGAAGCCGCCCAGGACATCTCCTTTGCCGACATGATGAAAAAGCAGGAGGCGCTGGGTGAGATCGTCGCCTCGGATCCGGCCGTTGCCACCGTCGCCATGGCGATCGGTGCCGGCGGCTCGACGGCCGCGATCAACAACGGGCGCATGTACATCACGCTCAAGCCCAAGGACGAGCGTGACGCCTCGGCTTTCCAGATCATTTCGCGGCTGCGCCCGAAGCTCGAGAAGGTCGAGGGCGCCAAGCTTTTCCTGCAGGCGGCGCAAGACGTAAACGTCGGCGGCCGCGCAGCGCGCACGCAGTTCCAGTACACGCTGCAGGACGCCAACATCGACGAGCTCAACACCTGGGCGCCGAAGCTGCTCGACAAGCTCAAGACGTTGCCGATGCTGCGCGACGTGGCGACCGACCAGCAGATGTCGGGAACGACGCTGACGATCGACATCAATCGCGATCGCGCGGCGCGCTTCGGGCTGACGCCGCAGCAGATCGACGACACGCTCTATGACGCGTTCGGCCAGCGGCAGGTGGCGCAGTACTTCACGCAGCAGAACAGCTACCACGTCATCATGGAGATCCTGCCGGAGCTGCAGGGCGATCCGCAGAACCTGGACAAAATCTACGTCCGCGCGCCGACGACCGGCCAGCTCGTGCCGCTCGCTACGTTTGCGACGTGGACGACGAAGGAGACGAAGCCGCTCTCGATCAGCCACCAGGGTCAGTTCCCGGCGGTCACGATCAGCTTCAACCTGGCACAAGGAGCCGCCCTCGGCACGGCAACGGAGGCGATCAAGCAGGCGGAACGCGAGCTGAACCTCCCGCCGTCGCTGCAGACCACGTTCCAGGGCAACGCGCAGGCGTTCCAGCAGTCGCTCTCAACCGTGCCGATGCTGATCGGGGCGGCTCTCGTCGTCGTCTACCTGATCCTCGGCATCCTCTACGAGAGCTACATCCACCCGATCACCATCCTGTCGACGCTGCCGTCGGCGGGTGCGGGTGCGCTGATCGCGCTGATGTTGTTCGGCTTCGATTTCAGCCTGGTTGCCATGATCGGCGTCATCCTGCTGATCGGCATCGTCAAGAAGAATGGCATCATGCTCGTCGA